>JALHUE010000022.1 GCA_022866145.1 Anaerolineales bacterium
AGATGGCCACGCAGCCTGGCCTCGAGTGCCGATGCCTCGGTTACCGACCTCGGTGGCACGCCGTCCAGCGACTCGACCCAAGCTGGAACGTCCCGCAGGCCTCCGGCAAAGCCTCCGTCCACCGCCTCCCCGTCCACCAGGAAAGCGGGAATTCCGAGACGGGCGGCCGGTTGAATGTCATCCGACGCCGAATTGCCGACCATCGCAGCTTCGTGCGGCGCCAGGCCCAGCTGGGCAGTCAGCTCAGAGAAGAAGGCTGGGTCGGGCTTGGCGAAGTGGAAGCGCTCATAGCTGGCGATCAGGGCGAACGGGACGACCTCGGGGGAGACTCCGGCCCAGCGCAGGCGGGCTGCGACGGCGATGCCCGGCATCATGGGGTTGGTGGCCACGGCCACCGAACGGGCCCCGGAGATGACCGACTGGATGACGGCCAGGGCTTCGGGGCGAGGGGAAGTCAACGATCGCAGCTCATCAAATCGGCCTCGGTAGAAGGCTTCGAAGCGCGGGGCGAGAGCTTGCTCGGTCTGGCCCACAGCCGGGTAGAAGCCTTCGGCGAAGGCCTGCTGCAGGGTCTTCTCCGGATCACGGTTGGCAAGCATCGCTTGCGTTCCCCGCATCAACTCGGGCGCAAGGCGCTCGGGAGGAATCACATCCGCCAGCTCGCGGGAGAGCGACTGAAGGTAGGCAGGCAGGAACCGGTCCATGTCGTTGGACAGCAGGGTGTCGTCCAGATCGAACAACACGGCCTGGATCACAGTCTCAATCCCGGACGGCGAAAGGCAGTGCGTGGCACTGGCCGCACCCGACCTCGGGTTCGGTGACGGGCGCCAGGGAGCGGGTACAGCTGGCCCGGATCTCGACCCGCTTTCCCATCCCCAAGACGCCCTGGTGGACGCGGGCTTCAAGCACTAGAGTTGGGCAACTGTTGGCGATCAGGATTTGCGGCACCGGGCACCGAGCGCAAAGGTCGGCAGACCATGAACCGCCGGCAGGGTTGCGCCTGACCAGCCGGCACTCCTGACGATTCAAGCCTCGATTGAAATCAGCGTAGTAGAAAGGGCACTCGGTGCCGGCCGGGGTGCGCACAAGACGTCCCTGATCGCAGCTAGACCCGGGTCAGGTACTGGCCGGTTCGGGTGTCCACGCGGATTGTGGCGCCGTTCTCGACGAACAGCGGAACCTGCACCTTCAACCCGGTCTCGGTCACAACGCTTTTTGTGGCTCCGGTGGCGGTGTCCCCCCTGACGGCGAACTCGGCCTCCACTACCTTCAACTCGACGGCGGTCGGGAGCTCGACATCCAGCGGTTCGGGCCCATAGAAGGTGAGCTTGACTTCCTGCCCCTCCTTGAGGAAATCCACGGCATCGCCGAGGACCGAGCGGTTGAGCACGGGCTGGTCGTAGGTCTCGGTGTCCATGAAGTGGAACAGATCGCCGTCCAAGTACAGGAACTGAACCACGTGGTAGTCAAGCCGGACATCGGGCACGCGCTCGCCTGAGGTGAACGTGCGCTCGATCACGGCGCCGCTGCGCAGGTTGCGGAGCTTTGTGCGAATGGTGGCGTTGCCGCGGCCCGGCTTGTTATGAGAGTACTCGAGGACCTTGTACAGGTTCCCGTCGAATTCGAAGGTCACGCCTTTGCGCAGATCATTGACATCGATCACAGAAGGTCACTCCCAGCCGCAAACATGGACGCGATTATATCTTCTCCCGGCGGTTGGGGTCAATCGACTGTGCCCAGGTGGCCGGCGCGAGTGGCGGCGTCGCCTGAGGGGGTATGGCGCCCGGGGAGGTGCAGGGGGGTTTTCCGGTCGAGGGTCAGCTTCCCAACCAGCGCGAGGCGGCGCTGGGGAGATCGCTCATCGGGCCGGCGCGCTGGGTGCAGTGGGGCAGGGAGCTCAGGAAGGCCTGGCCGTAGCGTTTGGTCAGGATCCGCCGATCGAAGCACACCACCACGCCCCGGTCGGATCGCGTCCGAATCAACCTGCCAAATCCCTGGCGGAAGCGCAGGATGGCCTCCGGCACGTGATATTCGTCGAATGGCGCCTCAAAGGACTCGGCCCGGGAGGCGATGATCGGATCGGTGGGGACATCGAATGGAAGGCGGGCGATCGCCAGGACCGACAGCGCCTCGCCCGGCACATCGACCCCCTCCCAGAACGAACGTGTCCCGAGGAGCACCGCCTGTTCGGTTGTGCGGAACTGCTCGAGCAGGGCGGTGCGCGAGGCTCCCTCGCTCTGGTCAAGCACCAGGATCCCCTCGGTGGAGAGGGGGGCGCTGATGGCGCTGGCGGTGCGCCGCAGTTGGTCGTGCGAGGTGAAGAGCACCAGCATCCGGCCGCGGGTGGCGCGCCCGAGGCTGACCAGCCCCTGCTCCATCACCCGCTGATAAGCCTGACGATCGAAAGGCTCGGGGATATCGTTCACAAGGTAGAGCAGGGTGGAGGTCTCATAGTCGAACGGCGAATCCACCGCAAGCTCCTCGGCGTCCTCGGCTTTGAGCCGCCCCCGCAGGTAGTCGAAGCTCCCAGCGGTCGTCAGTGTGGCCGAGGTCAGGATCACGCTGGATTTCGCATGCCACAGGTGCCGCTGGACCAGCGGACCGACCTCCAGCGGGGCGGCGTTGAGCGACATCCGCGTGCCTGAGGGCTGGATCTCGATCCAGTAGATGGTCTGTGCGTCGGGTTCGAATACGAAGGCCTCCAGGCTGCTGTGCTGGGACGCCACGGCCCTCGATGACGTGCGCAGCGAGACCACCAGGTCCTCCTGGAGATCGCTCTGACCGGCGAGGCTGTCCTCGAGCACCTGGCTGATTTCGGCTAGCTGCTTGGCCAGGCGGAGCAGGATGCCGCGCAGGTCCTCCCACACCCGCTCGACTTCCGCCCAGGAGACCAGGGTCCGGGTGGAGGGCAAGACGCGCTCCTGCTGTCCGAAGGGGCTGATCTCCTGCCCTTCCCGCCGCTCGGTCATGAACCCAGCCAGGGCGGAAAACAGCCGGGCGACCAGGTCCTTGGCGGCGGCGCCGTCATCGCTGCAGGCGTGCACCGCGCGCACCACGGCGCCGCTCTCACTGCCCAGATGTTTGGCCTCGGTGCGTACCATCGCCAGCAGCCCGCTGTGCGGGGCAGTGATCTCGCTCAACACCCGGTGGAGTTCCGCCTCCGTAACCTGCAGACTCAAGCCCTTGGTTGCAGCCGATTCCAGGTGATGAGCCTCATCGACAATCAGATAGTCGTACTCGGGGATGACCCTATTGCCCGTGACGATATCCGCCAACAACAAGGCGTGATTGACCACGACCAGATGTGCCTGCTCTGCCGCCCGGCGCGCCTGGAAGTATGGGCAGGTGCCTTCGGCGTACGCCTGGCACGACTCGGCCGTGCACTCGTCGCTGTCGGCGGACAGCCGGCCCCACGAGGCCGCCTCCGCTGGTCCGGCCAGGCTGAGGTCGGTGCGGTCCCCGCTCCCACCCCCAGAAAGCCAAACCAAGAGCTTGGCCAGCAGGCGCATCTCCTCCGGTGATCGCGGTCCCAGGTGGCGCGCCGCATCCAGTCGCCGCGGGCACAGGTAGTTGGCACGTCCTTTCAAGATCGACACCTGGTAGTCCTGTCCAAGCGCCAGACGCAAGTCGGGGACGTCCTTGTTTCGCAGTTGGTCCTGCAAATTGATGGTGTTGGTGGAGACGACGACCCGCTGTCCGTTGACGTTCGCCCATTCCAGCGCCGGGATCAGATAGGCCATCGACTTGCCGGTTCCCGTCCCGGCCTCGACCATCAGATGTTTGCCGTCCGAAAGCGCCTGGGCTACCGCCCGCAGCATGCTCACTTGCTCCCTGCGGTGCTCATATCCCGGGAAGCGCTGAGCGAAAGGACCGCCGGGCTCGAGAGTCGACGCCAGCTCCTCGACGTCCAGAGGAATCAGCGGGTCCCGGGGCTGGAGGCCGGGTGCGGGCTCGGGCTCAGCCGCGCGTAGCAGCCGGCTGGAGGTCAGTCGGGGAGAAGCGTGGGGATCGGAGGCCGGACGTTCGGAGAGCGCCTCCTCGAACAGCCACCCGCCGCCCCACTCGACGTTCTCTCCCAACAGAACGATCTCCTCCAGGATCGACCGCGGGAGATCGCGCGCCCGCTCGACCATCTGCAGGAAGACCTGATGGGTGGTCTGGGCATCCGCCAGCGCCCGATGCGAGGTCGGGACCGGGATGCCGAGCTGGCGGGCGATGGCGGCCAGGCCGTAGCGCCCGATCGCAGGCAGCATGACCGAGGCCAGGTCGAAGGTGTCGATTCCCAGGGCGTCCGCCAGGGAGCCTCGGCGCTGCAGGAAGGCCAGGTCGAAGGCGATGTTGTGCCCGATCACCGGCGCGTCACCGATCAGCTCGGCCAGGTCACCCAGCACGGCCGAAAGCCGGGGAGCATCCGCAACCATGCTGTCGTTGATGCCGGTCAGTTGGGTGATGAAGGAGGGGATTGGGCGGCCGGGATTGACGAGCTGGCTGTAACTCTTCTCGATGCGCGCCCCGCGGAAGCGCAGGGCGCCGATCTCCAGGATGGCATCCCGCGCTGGATCCAACCCGGTGGTTTCCAGATCGAGCGCAACAAGTGTCCGCATCTCGGCAGGGGATATGGATTATAGCATCCACCTCCAGGCCCCATGCTATACTCGCCTCGCCTTCGCCCAGCAGCCCGTTTGGGTTGTGCGCGCCAGGCGCCATCGCCTCCAGGCCATCCCGATATTCCCTTCAACCCCGAAAGGCGCAGCATGATCGATCAAGCCGCCAGGCGAATTCGAGAGAACATCCAGACTGTGATCGTCGGCAAGGGCCAGGTCATCGATCTGGCGCTGGCGGCGGTGCTGTGCGAGGGGCACATCCTGATTGAGGACGTTCCGGGCATCGGCAAGACGACCCTGGCCCGCGCCCTGGCCGTCTCGCTCGGGTGCTCGTTCCAGCGTATTCAATTCACCCCCGACCTGCTCCCCTCGGATGTGACGGGCATCACCTGGTTCAATCAAAGGACCCAGGAGTTCGAGTTCCGACCTGGTCCCGTGATGTCGCAAATCGTGCTGGCCGACGAGATCAATCGGGCCACGCCCCGTACGCAGTCGGCCCTGCTGGAAGCGATGCAGGAGCGGCAGGTGACGGCGGACGGCGTCAGTCGTCCACTGCCGCGCCCCTTCCTGGTGCTGGCCACGCAAAACCCGGTCGAACTGGAGGGGACCTTCCCGCTGCCCGAGGCCCAGATCGACCGCTTCCTGCTGCGGCTGCAGCTGGGCTACCCGACCCCGGAGGAGGAAGGAAGGATCCTGACAAGGTTCGCCGCCGCCGATCCGCTCTCCGAACTGAGGGCCGTCACCAGCCCGGCCGAAGTCCTCGCTCTGCAGGCCGAGCGCGCCGCTGTGCGAGTCGACGACAGCCTGCGAGACTACCTGGTGTC
>JALHUE010000023.1 GCA_022866145.1 Anaerolineales bacterium
CTGGTACGGGACAAGCCATTGCCAGACCACCACGAAACCGTCCCGAACGGTGTCTGCTGATGGAATGTGGAATTGCAGCGTCCGGTTCGTGGGCGACCCGGTCAGGATCAGGTTGCGGGCCATCCAACCGGCCATCGGCAGCAACCCGATCGTGAGAAGAGCGGCCAGGTCGATGGATCGCCGGCGGACCGGCCCGGGTTGCAGTGCGACATACAGGGCGGCCGCGGCCAGCAGTGAGACGCCCACGTAGCGGGTCAGGTACGCAGCAGCCACAGCCAACGCCGCGGCGAGCAACAGCGCTCGCCGATGCGACTCGCCGTAGCCCACCAGCAGCACCATGGCGCCCAGGCCGAGGAAGATGTAGAGCCCCTCGGTCATGGCCCAGGTATGGACCTCGAGCATGTGCGGGGAAGCGACGAACAGCGCCGTGCCGACCAGGGCTGCCAGGAAGGACCGCGAGCAACGCAGGATCAGGAATCCGACGAGGAACCCGCTGGCGGCGAAGGCCGTTGCGCTGAGGACCCTGGCGCCGCCAAGGACGGGGAGCCCCATCAGTTGGAGGCCTGAGAGGATCAGGGGATACAGCGGAGGGAAGTGGGTCATCGGCTTGACCTCGCCGCCCCCCGACAGCCGCACCAGCCCCAAACCGGCGGCCTGGTTGCGGGCCGCCCCGATGTAAGCTACCGAATCCGTCGAGATCCCAAGCCCATGGGGGGTGACCTGGAGCAAGGCAATCCCGCCGGCAGCAGCCACGACGAGAAGGATCGCCCAATGCCCGATCGTCAAGGGTTTGTTCGTGGGCATTCGCCGGGTTGCGGCAGGCGGGGTGAAGCCTGCACGACGGTTCCTCCTGATGGGGAGATTATACGTCCAGGGTTGTGGCGGCCGTGGCGGGAGAAATCGTCACACACCGGGAAGAACCGGCAGCCGGCTATCTGGAGGCCACGCGATTGGGCCTCGGCCGTCCAGGCCCCGCAGTGGGCGGGCGCGCACGCGGGGCTGGCGCCAGGTGGCTGGAACGGCAGGGCGGGGGGCGCTGGGAGCGGCGGGGGTGGGCTTCGAGCGGGCGCCAGAACTGGCTCAACAGTGCCGATTTTGACGCTGCCCTGGAAGCGTGATAAACTTCCCAAAGTCACCGCCCGCCTGGCTTTGCGGGCGCAAACGGGCCTCAGCGCCCGTTTTTGAGGAGCGCGGATGCTGGATCAGTGGGTCTTCATCGCCTTCCTAGTCCCGGTCGGTCTCCTGCTCCCTGCTGTCGCCGTCGCCATGGGTTTCTTGCTCGGCCCGCGCAAGCCCAACAAGCTGAAGGGTGACACCTACGAGTGCGGCATCGAGACCGTCGGCAGCACCTGGGTGCAGTTCAAGGCCCAATACTACGTGTACGCCCTGGTGTTCGTGGTTTTTGAGGTTGAGGCCGTGTTTCTGTTCCCCTGGGCGGCGGCCTACAATCAGCTCCAGATGTACATGGTCCTGGAAGGCATCTTGTTTGTGGCCATCCTGGCGACCGGTCTGATCTACGCCTGGCGCAAGGGCAGCCTCGAGTGGGTCTAACCCAGCAAGTGAAGGGCAATGGCTGATCGGGAGATCAGCCATTCGTTTGCCTGCCTGTGGGAGTCTGCGAATGATCGCTGATCCGTTCGCTTGGGTGTACGCCCAGCTGACGAGGCTGCTGCTCAGCCTGGGGATGACCGCCGTCTGGGCGCAAACCACGCTGCGCTTTGTGGGGGCGGCGGTGCTGGCCACGGTCTTGCTGGTCTCGACCTTCTTCTTGATCTGGGGAGAGCGCAAGCTGCTGGCGCGCTTCCAGGACCGTCTGGGGCCGAACCGGGTTGGGCCATGGGGCGTTTTCCAGACGGTTGCCGATTTCGTCAAGCTGATCGGCAAGGAAATCATCATCCCGACTCACGCCGACAAGGTGGTCTACCTGCTGGCGCCCCTGCTGGTGGTGCTGTCGGTCGTGGGGATCTGGGCCGTCATCCCGATGGCGCCGGGGGTCGTGGGAACGGACCTGGAGGTGGGCGTCCTGTACATCGTGGCCATCGGTGCCATCGGCACACTGGGGATCATGATGGCCGGCTGGTCGTCCAACAACAAGTACGCCCTGATCGGAGCCTTCCGCAGCGTGGCCCAGCTGGTCTCGTACGAAGTTCCGATGGTGTTGGTACTCCTGGTGCCCGTCATCCTGGCCTCGTCCATGAGCCTGGTGGGCATCGTTGATGCCCAGGCCGGGATGTGGTTCATCGTGATGGCGCCGGTTGCGGCGCTGGTGTTTCTGGTGACCTCGATCGCCGAGAACGGCCGGGCGCCCTTCGATCTGCTGGAGGCCGAGTCGGAGATCGTCGCCGGCTTCAACATCGAGTACTCGGCGCTGGCCTTTGGGATGTTCTTCGTAGCAGAGTTCCTGCACTCGTTTACCATCGGGGCCGTGGTTGCCACACTCTTCCTGGGCGGGTGGCGCGGGCCGGGCGCCGAGGCTTATCCCCTGCTCGGCTTCGTTTACTTCCTGCTCAAGACGCTGGCGATCTGGTTCTTGATCGTCTGGATTCGCGCCACGCTGCCGCGCGTCCGGATCGACCAGATGCTGGGCTTCAATTGGAAGTTCCTGACTCCAGTGGCGCTGGGCATCCTGATGCTGACGGCGCTGGTCGACAAGATGTCGGCCGCCGCCGGCTGGAACCGAGCGCTGGTCTTGATCCTGGCCAATGCGGCGGCGGTGACCGTCATCCTGCTGTCGGTCCGAGCCTATGCCCGCTTCCAGCGCCGCACGGATCAGGCGAAGGGCCTGCCGGCCGCGGTGGAAGCCAGGCCGGCGGCAGCCCACTGACACACCCTGGCGAGAGAGTGCGCGATCGATGGAACCCCTCAAGCTGATCTTCCTGCTGGCCGGCGCCGTCACCCTGCTGTCGGCCCTGATGGTGGTCACGACCCGCAAGCTGGTCCACGCCGCCCTGTGGCTGGTGCTGACGTTGGCCGGCGTGTCGGTGTTGTTTGTGCTGCTGAATGCCGCTTTCCTGGCCATCGTCCAGGTGGTGATCTACATTGGCGCCATCGCCATCCTGATCATCTTCGCCGTGATGCTCACCCGGGGCTCGATGGATGACACCGGCCCGCAGACCAACCGCCGCTGGTGGCTGGCAGGGCTGATCGCCGTGGGCCTGTTTGCGGGGATCCTGCTGCTGGTGGTCTCGGAACCGGCAGCCTCCGCCGGGGTGCCGGCCGAAGCGCCGGGGGATTCGCTCCGGCAGCTGGGGCTGGCGCTGGTCAGCGTCGATGGCTATGTGCTGCCGTTCGAGCTGGCCTCGGTCCTGCTGCTGGCGGCGCTGATCGGGGCGATCTTCGTCGCCCGTCCTCCGGATGCCGCCTCCGAGGGAGGTGAGGAGTGATCCCGCTCTCCTGGTACCTGGCGCTGGCCGGAGGGCTGTTCTGCCTCGGGGTATACGGGGTGCTGGCGCGCCGCAACGCGGTCGCCATCCTGATGGGGATCGAGCTGATGCTCAACGCCGTCAACATCAACTTAGTCGCCTTCTGGCGCTATGTCACCCCGGCCCAGATCGCCGGTCAGGCATTTGCCATCATGGTCTTCGCCGTCGCCGCCTCCGAGGCGGCCGTCGGCCTGGCGCTGATCATCTCGGTCTACCGCCGCCGGACAACGGTGGTGGCAGAAGAGATCGACCTGTTGAAGTGGTAGGAGAGGTCATGCCTGTCGAACTCCTTGCCTGGCTCATCCCCCTGCCACCGGTCCTGGCTTTCTTCGCCATCCTCCTGTTCACCAACCGCAGCAACCGCCTGAGCCACTTCGTTGCGGTGGGGGCGATGCTCATCTCGTGGGCCATGGGTATGGCGCTGTTCATCACCGCTGTCACCACGGAGGGCCTGGCGCAACACCCGATCACCTCCGCCGTGCCCTGGCTCCCCACCGGCACCAGCTGGATCGAATTCGGGATCCTGGTCGATCCGCTGACTGCCGTCACGCTGTTCTTTGTGGTCTGGACCTGCCTGGCGATCTTTGTCTACAGCATCGGCTATCACAACTACCGCCACCGGCGCGATCCGGCCGACAAGCCCGGCCTGCCGCCGCACGCCGGCGGCATCGATCCGATCTACGCCCGCTTCTTCGCCTTCATCGCTCTGTTCGCTTTCGGGATGCTGGTCTTGGTCCTGGCCGACAACCTGCTCCTGCTCTTCATGGGCTGGGAGATCATGGGCCTGTGCTCGTATCTGCTGATCGGGTTCTGGTTCGCCAAGGACTCGGCCAAGCGGGCGGCGGTCAAGGCCTTCATGACCACCCGCGTCGGGGACGTCTTCTTCCTGCTGGGTATCGCCTACCTGTACTCGGCAACCGGCACGCTGAACTTCCGCGCCATCTTGAACAATGAAGAGGTCCTGCATCAACTGGCATCGACGCCGGCGGTGCTCGGGCTTTCGGCGGCGGCCTTGATCGGGATCCTGATCTTCATCGGCACCGTCGGCAAGTCGGCCCAGTTCCCGCTGCACGTCTGGTTGCCCGACGCCATGGAAGGCCCGACCCCGGTCTCGGCCATGATCCACGCCGCCACCATGGTCTCGGCCGGTGTCTACCTGCTGCTGCGGATGTTCCCATTGCTGACGGTCGGCTTCGAGCCGGGCGGCGGCTTGACGACGACCATGACGGTGATCGCCGTCATCGGCACCTTCACCGCCATCTTCTCCGCCACCATCGCCGTCGCCCAGAACGACGTCAAACGGGTGCTGGCCTACTCGACGATCTCCCAGCTGGGCTTCATGGTGGCCGCAGTCGGGATCGGCGCTTTCGTCGCCGCCACCTTCCACTTGATCACCCACGCTTTCTTCAAGGCCCTGCTGTTTCTCGGCTCGGGGTCGGTCATCCACGGCATGGAGCATGGGATCCACAAGACGCAGGAGCACGTCGACCCGCAGGACATGCTGAATATGGGCGGTCTGCGCAAGCGAATGCCGATCACCTTCTGGACGTTCCTCCTCGGCGGGCTGTCCCTGGCCGGCTTCCCGATCGTCACCGCCGGCTTCTGGTCGAAGGACGAGATCCTGGGCGTTGCCCACGCGCAGAACCCGGCCGTCTTCGTCGTGCTGGCGCTGGCGGCGCTGCTGACGGCGTTCTACACCATGCGCCAGATCAGCCTGACGTTCCTCGGCCAGCCCCGGACTTCCGCTGCCGAGCACGCCCACGAGTCCGCCTGGACCATGACTGCGCCCCTGATCCTCCTGGCTTTCTTCGCCGTGACCGTTGGCTGGGTGGGGATCAAGGGAGATTTTCCTGTGATCGGCGGCTTGGTGCCGCCGTGGATCGAGGAGTTCCTGGCATCCATGCTGGCTGCCGAGGGGGGTCACGCGGCCGGCCTCTCGTTCGTGCCGCTGCTGACCTCGCTGGTGGTCTCGCTTGGCGGGCTGGGGGTGGGCTGGCTGATCTACCGTCGGATCACGGCCGAGGCCGGCGATCCGCTCGTCCGC
>JALHUE010000024.1 GCA_022866145.1 Anaerolineales bacterium
CAGGCGCCCTTCGATGATCGAGCGCAGCCCGCGGGCGCCAGTCTCGTGCTCCAGCGCCATCCGGGCGGCGGCATCCAGCGCCTCCGGGGTGAAGACAAGCTCGACCTGGTCCATAGCGAACAGTCGCTCGTACTGCCGGGTAAGGGCGTTCTTGGGACGCGTCAGGATCGAGCGCAGCCCGTCGAGATCGAGGGGGTCGACGCTGGCACAAACCGGCAAGCGCCCGACCAATTCGGGAATCAAGCCGAAGCGCATCAGATCGTCGGGTGTCACAAGCCGCAGGAGGGCGGCTTCGTCGATGGCCAGGTCGGCAGTCGAGGCTCGAGTGCCAGGGAATCCCAGATTGCCGCGGCGCCCGAGGCGCTCGCCGATGATGGTTGCCAGGCCGTCGAACGTTCCGCCGCAGATGAACAGGATGTCGTCGGTGGTGACCTGGATGAATTCCTGTTGAGGGTGCTTGCGCCCGCCCTGCGGCGGGACATTCACGCTGGCGCCTTCGATGATCTTGAGCAATGCCTGCTGAACGCCTTCGCCGGAAACATCGCGGGTGATGCTGGGATTGTCGCCGGACTTGCGGGCGATCTTGTCGATCTCGTCCAGGTAGACGATCCCGCGTTCGGCGCGAGGGATATTGAACTCGGCCGCCTGAAGCAGGCGCAGTAGGATGTTCTCGACATCCTCGCCTACGTACCCGGCCTCGGTCAGGGCAGTGGCATCGGCAATGCAGAAGGGGACTTCCAGCACCCGCGCCAGCGTCTGGGCCAGCAGGGTCTTGCCGCAGCCGGTCGGGCCAACGAGCAGGATGTTGCTCTTCTCTAGTTCGACGCCCGTCTTGTCGCGGCTGGCGATGCGTTTGTAGTGGTTGTAGACCGCGACCGACAAGACGCGCTTGGCATGGTCCTGGCCGACGACGTACTCATCCAACCGGCCGAAAATCGCCCGCGGGGAAAGCGACGGCCGCCCGGTCGGGTGCATCTCTGCCCGCGTCGGCCGGCTGGCTTCTCCATCGAGGATGTCGCGGCACAGGTCCACGCACTCGTTGCAGATGAACACCCCATCGGGGCCTGCAATCAGGCGCTGAACCTCGGCTTCGGTGCGACTGCAGAAGCTGCAGCGGCGGCCGTCCGGGGGCTCCGGTTCCTTCCGTGACATGTGCTTGTGTCCGATTAGCCCTTCTCGCCCGGTTTCTCGCCGGGATAGAGAACGTGGTCGACCAGGCCGTATTTCTTGGCGGCCTCGCCGTCCATGTAGAAGTCCCGTTCGGTGTCGCGCTCAATCACCTCGAGGGACTGACCGGTATGTGAGGCGAGTATGTTATTCAGATCCTCACGCAGGCGCAAGATCTCCTTGGCCTGGATTTCGATGTCCGTCGCCTGGCCCTGGGCGCCGCCGAGCGGCTGGTGCAGGTGGATGGTGGCGTGCGGGAGCACGTAGCGCATGCCCTTCGTGCCGGCAGCCAGCAGCACCGTGCCGAACGATGCCGTCACGCCCACCGCCACAGTCGAAATCGGGGCCCGCGTCTGGCGCATGGTGTCGTAGACCGCCAGGCCGGCATAGATCTGCCCGCCGGGGGAGTTGATGTACATGTGGATTTGGCGCTCGGGATCTTCGTTGTCCAGGTACAGCAGCTGGGCCACGATCAGATTCGCCACCTGGTCATTGATCGGGGTCCCCAGGAAGATGATCCGCTCCTTAAGCAGGAGCGAGTAGATATCATAGGCCCGCTCGCCGCGGCCGGTGCTCTCAATCACCATCGGGATCACTGCCATTGGATCTTGATTGGTCATGGGCTTCACTCCTGGCTTGCCCGCTCGGCCTGGGCCGGCGCGGCAGCGCTGGGTTCGGATTGTGGGGCTTCTCCCTTGGCGATCGCCACCAGACGTTCCACGGCCCTATCGTACAACAGGTCGGTGGCGATCCGTTGGTGCCCGGAAGGGGACTCAAAGGCCTGCCGCAGCTTGCCGGCTGGGTCCTCGAAACTCGATACAACCTGGTCGATGTGCTTGTGGATTTCTTCGTCGCTGAGGGTCAGGCCTTCCTGGCGGATCACCCGGCCGATGACCAGTGCCCGCCGCACCCGGCGTCCCGCGTCGGGCGCGATTTCCGCCCTCAGCTCGTCCAGGGACTTGTGCTCGATCCGCAAGTAATCTTCCAGGCTGAGGTTCTGGCTGCGCAGACGGCGTTCCAGCTCACTCAGCATGCTGTCTTGCTCTTCCCGCAGCAGGACCGGCGGGAACTTCACGTTGGCCTGATCGACCACCTGCTCGACTACCCGCTGGGCGTACTCCCTCTCGGCTGCTTGATGGGCCTGCTCCTGCAGAGACTCGCGGGCCTTCACTCGGAGGTCGAGCAGATCGTTGAACTCGCCGAGAGAGCGAGCCAGATCGTCGGTCCATTCGGGCACAGTTCGCGAGCGCACTTGCAGACAGCGCACGTGAAACTCGGCCTGACGGGAGCGCAGGCTTTCGTTCGGATAGTCCTCCGGGAAGGTGTACTGCAGCGTCCGCTCCTCGTCGGCCGTGAGCCCCTCCAGCCGTGCAGCCACGCCCTTGAAGGGCCAATCGGTCTCGTCTGCCAAGAGCAAGGGGACCTCCTGCTCGTCCAGGAGCGTGGAGGCGGGGGCGTCATCGGTGGCTGGAAGCGTCGCCCGCAACTTGAGATCAACTACGTCGCCCAGGGTGGCGGGCCGGCTGACGGGCTCCATCAACGCCCGGCGCTGGCGCAGTTCCTCGAGGAAGGACTCCAGCGCCTCGTCGGGAACCGCACCGGCTTCGAAGGGCAGCCTGAGGCTGGCGTAGTCACCCAGTTCAACCTCAGGCTCGAGCGGGATCACGTAGCGCAAGACCAGCGGCTCGCGGGTCACCAATTCCTCTAGGGCGCCCGGTGCATAAGCCTCGACCTCGGATTGCTGCAGCGCCTCGCGATAGATGTCTTGGCCCAGATGATCGAGGGCCTCGTCGAAGACGGCCTCTTCCCCGACTTTGCGCACGACGAGCTCGTAGGGCGCCTTTCCCGGGCGAAATCCCGGGATGCGGGTTCGGTCACTCAGGCGGCGGGCGGCTGAACGCATTGCTCCCTGGACACGCTCCTGGGGAACCTCAACCGTTAATTGCATCTGGCATTCCGCCAGGTCTTGCTTCTCAATGTTCAATGCATGCCTTTCTCGCTGGCGCCAATCCCCGGGCTTCCCGGCTCGGCCGATCTCGTGACGAGTCAGCCCGGGCCTTCCGTCTGAGGATCTGGTGGGGAAGGAGGGACTTGAACCCTCACGCCTCGCGGCACGTGATCCTAAGTCACGCCTGTCTGCCAGTTCCAGCACTTCCCCCTCGGAGGATTATATCCAGCGGCGAAGGGGGTGTAAAGGAAGTCCGCCAACCGCCCACGCCGCGCTGCAGCCATCCGAATTCCGGGGAAGCGGGGCGAAGGCGCTCAGCTGGCGGTTGGTCCGAGAGCAGCTTCCCCCTGGGATACCGAGCAGACATGCGGTCGGGCGTGATCACAAAGTTACAGCCGCGGCGGGTGGTTAGCGGACGGTGTGCAGCAACTGGCGAAGGTGGATGACATCGTGCTCGGCAACGATCGCCAGCAGTTCGCGCAAGCGCGTCGGCCCCAGGACCGCGTGGCGCGCCGTCCGGTCCCAGGCGTCGAGGCCCAAGCCCTGCAGGCGGGCGACGAGTTGCTTGCGGCCAGCGGTCAAGGCTCGCAGGGCTTCGATCCCCGACTGCTGTCGGTACGCCCGCGGAATCGCCCATTGATCCGAGTCCGGCGCAGGCAGGAAGGGATCGACCTGTGAGAGCACCGCCTCCAGGCGGACCAGGTTGATCTCTCGCTCTACATCGCGCAGATGACAAACGATCTCGGTGGCCGACCAGCCTCCGTCGGCCGCAGGGGACGCCCAGGCTTTCTCGTCCAACTCCGCCGCTAGGGTGCGCAGCGCCGCTAGATGGCCACGCAGCCTGGCCTCGAGTGCCGATGCCTCGGTTACCGACCTCGGTGGCACGCCGTCCAGCGACTCGACCCAAGCTGGAACGTCCCGCAGGCCTCCGGCAAAGCCTCCGTCCACCGCCTCCCCGTCCACCAGG
>JALHUE010000025.1 GCA_022866145.1 Anaerolineales bacterium
CGCTTCGGGAGTCGCGAGTACCCGATGCAGTCGGCTGTGGTGGGCGAAGGCCTGCCGCCGGCCGCTACCTAGGGCGGTAAAGGGCCTCGACCGACGGCCGACTGGCCCCCGGCCTCAACTCCGCTATAATCGATGAGGCGACCCTGCGTAGCTCACAGGGTCGCCCTCGAATCCTTTCATGTCATTTGTGCATCTTCACGTTCACTCCGAGTTCTCCCTGCTGGATGGGCTGAGCCGGATTCCAGCCCTTGTCCAGCGAGCGCGGGAACTCGAGATGCCGGCGCTCGCCCTGACCGATCACGGGGCGATGTTCGGGGTCGTCGACTTCTACCATGCGGCCCACAAGGCCGGCATTAAGCCGATCATCGGCATGGAAGCCTACCTGGCGCCCAACGGTATGCGCGACCGCGACCCGGTGCGCGACGCCCGTACCTTTCATCTGCTGCTGCTGGCGGAGAACGACATCGGCTACCGCAACCTGCTGGAGATCGCCACGGCCTCCCAGCTGGAGGGCTTCTACTACCGGCCGCGCATCGATCACGAGTACCTGGCGGCGCACGCCGAAGGCTTGATCTGCACCACGGGCTGCCTGTCTGGCGAAGTGCCCAGGGCGCTGATCGAGAGCCGGGAACAGGTGGCCCGCAGCCGGCTGGACTGGTACCTACAGGTCTTCGGCCGCGAGCGGTTCTACATCGAGCTGCAGCACCACGAAGTGCCGGAGCTGCCGGCCGTCAATCGTCAGCTGCTCGAACTCGGCGCCCATTACGGGGCGCAGTTTGTCGCCACCAATGATGTGCACTACATCAACCCGGCGGACGCCGAGCTGCAAGACATCCTGCTGTGCATCCAGACGGGATCGATCCGGTCGGACCCCGACCGGATGCGCATGACCGATCCCTCGTACTACCTGCGAACACCGCAGGAGATGGCGTCACTGTTCGGCCACGTCCCGGGCGCAATCCACAACACCCTGGCCATCGCCGAGCGCTGCAGCGTCGACCTGGGCTTCAAGGGCTACCGCCTGCCGGCCTTTCCCGTGCCGGAGGGAGAGACCCCGGCGGCCTTCCTGCGCGATCTGTGCACGCACGGGCTGCGTCGCCGCTTCGGGGAACGCCACACCGATCCCGCCGTCCAGGGCCGCCTCGAGTACGAACTGGGCGTGATCTCGCAGATGGGCTTCGAGACCTACTTTCTGATCGTGTGGGACCTATGTCGCTTCGCCCGGGAACAGGGCATCTGGTACAACGCCCGCGGTTCGGCTGCCGGCTCGATCGTCGCCTACGCTCTGGAGATCACCCTGGTCGATCCGTTGGAGCACGGGTTGATCTTCGAGCGTTTCCTCAATCCCGGGCGGGTCTCGATGCCCGACATAGACCTCGATTTCCAGGACGACAAACGCCATCTGGTGCTCGAGTATGCGGTGAACAAGTACGGGCGCGATCGCGTCGCCCAGATCATCACTTTTGGGACGCTCGGCGCCCGGGCCGCCATCCGCGATGTGGGCCGGGTAATGGATATCCCCTTGCCCGAGGTCGACCGGGTGGCCAAGCTGGTTCCCAACATCCCCGGCAAGCCGGTGACGATCCCCGAGGCGCTGGAAAGCGTGAGCGCCTTCCGTGAGGCAGCTGAGTCGGCGCCCTACCTCAAGGAGATGGTTGACATCGCCGCCCGGCTCGAAGGCGTCGCCCGCAACGCCGGAACGCACGCCGCCGGGGTGATCATCACCGATCGGCCTATCACCGAGTACATTCCGCTCCATCGCCCGACCAAGGGCACCCAGGAGGGCGGGTCGATCGGGGCCGTTACCCAGTTCGAGATGCAGGTGCTGGATATGCTCGGCCTGCTCAAGATCGACTTCCTGGGGCTGTCCACGCTGACGGTGATGGAGCGCGC
>JALHUE010000026.1 GCA_022866145.1 Anaerolineales bacterium
AACAGCGCCGCGCTCGATCCCAAGTTCGATCGGGAGCACAGTGATCGGCCGGCCGGGGCCTTCGAGGATTTCCCGCTCGACGCCTGGAATCAAGCGCTGGCCGTCAATCTCACCGGCGCCTTCCTGTGCGCTCAGGCGGTGGCGCCCATCATGTTGCCTCAGGGCCGCGGGGTGATAGTCAACATCTGCTCGACCTACGGCCTGGTAGGACCGGACCAGCGCATCTACCAGCGCACAGGCGAAGCACCCAGGTTCAAACCGGTGGTCTACTCCGTCACCAAAGCGGGCATCCTTGGGTTGACCCGCTACCTGGCGACGTACTACGCTGGACAAGGGATCCGTGTCAACGCCCTCACGCCGGGCGGGGTCTTCAACGATCACGACGACCAGTTCGTGCACAACTACAGCGCCCGAACGGTGCTCGGGCGTATGGCCCACAAGGATGAAATGAATGGGGCGCTGCTCTTCTTGGCCTCGGATGCTTCATCCTACATGACGGGCGCCAACCTGGTGGTCGACGGAGGCTGGACAGCATGGTAGCCCGACCCCATGTCCTGGCCATCGTCCCGGCACGCGGCGGATCGAAATCGATCCCTCGCAAGAACATCCGTCCTTTCTGTGGCCAACCCTTGATAGCCTACAGCATCGCGGCTGGCCTGCAGGCGGAGACGGTTGAGCGTGTCCTCGTGAGCACGGATGATCACGAAATCGCTGAGATTGCCCGCCAGCTCGGCGCAGAGGTGCCCGTCCTCCGACCTGCCGCGCTGGCCACCGATGAGACAACCGACCTTCCCGTGTTTCGGCATGCCTTGTTGTGGCTGGAGCAGGAGCAGAGCTACCGTCCGGACCTGGTCGTGCAGCTGCGCCCCACCTCGCCTGTCCGGCCGCGCAGTTTGGTGGACCAGGCGGTGCGACTGCTCGCCGACCACCCCGAGGCCGACTCCGTGCGCGGCGTCGTCCCTTCCGGCCAGAACCCCCACAAGATGTGGCAGGTCTCGCCGGATGGACGGCTGCGGCCGCTGCTCGAGGTGCAGGGTGTGCCTGAAGCCTACAATGCCCCTCGCCAGGCTCTGCCGCCGACGTTCTGGCAAACCGGGCATATCGACGTTTTTCGGAGATCTACCGTTATGGACAAGGGATCCATGAGCGGCGACGCTATTCTGCCGGTGTTGATCGATCCTGCCTACTCCGTCGATATCGATACCTCTCGAGATTGGGAGCGGGCCGAATGGCTGCTGGAGTCCGGCGATCTGGATGCGGTGCGGGTGGGCCCGAGCAAGCGGCGGCTGCCGGAGTCGGTTTCGTTGCTGGTCATGGACTTCGATGGCGTGCTGACAGACGATCGCGTATGGGTGGATCAGGATGGCGGTGAGGCCGTGGCCGCCAGTCGGGCCGATGGGATGGGCCTGGCCCGGCTGCGCCAGGCCGGCATCCCGGCCATCGTCCTTTCTTCGGAGACGAATCCCGTGGTTGCAGCCCGATGCCGGAAACTTGGGATTGAGGCGATACAAGGCGTCGGTGACAAGGGCCAGGCTCTGTTGGAGATCCTCCGCTCGCAAGGGGTGCCGGCTCATTCAACAGTGTATGTAGGGAATGATCTGAACGACCTGCCTTGCTTCCCCCTCGTCGGCTGGGCGGTTGCGGTTGCCGATGCACGGCCGCCGGTCCGCCTCGCCGCCGACTATGTCTTGCGCAACCCCGGCGGGCACGGAGCGGTCCGTGAATTGTGCGATCTTGTCTTGGAACAGACTCACAAGAGGTGATGCATGGCGAGAGAGGTCAACTTACGCGGGCGAAGGGTCGGAGATGGATACCCCGCCTTTATCATCGCCGAGATCGGGATCAATCACAACGGCGATGTCGAGAACGCCAAACGCTTGATAGACGCCGCCGCCCATGCCGGTGCAGATGCGGTTAAGTTCCAGAAGCGGACTCCTGAGCTTTGCGTCCCCGTGGATCAGCGGGATCAAATGCGGGAGACCCCCTGGGGCTACATTACCTACCTGGAGTACCGCCACCGGATGGAATTCGGCCAACAGGAGTTCAAGGCGATCGACAACTACTGCAAGCAGAGAGGAATGCAGTGGTTCGCCTCGGTCTGGGATGAGCCTTCCGCTGACTTCATGCAGCAATTCGACCCGGCGTGCTACAAAGTGCCCTCGGCTTCCTTGACCGATCACGGTCTGTTGTCCCACCTGCGTCGGACCGGGGGACCGCTCATCCTGTCGACCGGGATGTCGACACTGGAGCAAATCCAGGCGGCCGTCGGCATCCTCGGCACCGAGGACCTGATCATCACCCACGCCACGAGCAGCTATCCTTGTGAGCCGGAAGAGCTCAACTTGCGCATGATCCCTGTGCTGCGTGAGCTCTTCCCCTGTCCGGTCGGCTACTCCGGTCATGAAGTCGGTTTGGTGCCTTCCGCAGTCGCAGTGGCCCTGGGCGCCAGCGTGGTCGAGCGCCACATCACCTTGGACAGGGCGCTGTGGGGCAGCGATCAGGCGGCCTCGGTAGAGCCGAGCGGTTTCGAGCGCCTGGTCAAGTACATCCGAGTGGCCGAGCAATCGCTCGGAGATGGCGTCAAGCGGGTGTATGACAGCGAGCGGCCTTCGCTGCGCAAACTTCGGCGGTTTGAGACGGAGGCCAGCTGAGGGAAATGCGTCCTGCCGATTTCCGGCTGAGGCTTGCCACAGGGCGCGCTCGAAGTCGGTTGAGTTCCCAGGTGCGGGCGGTCGAAGCCCATCTGCGACAGCCGGCAGGGAAGGCGGAAGTTGGAGCGCCCGTCTTGTTCTTCAACGCTTCGACTCGTATCCATCGCCTCAGCCTGAATGCGGCCTTCAGCCTGCTGGCCAGCTGGGCGGTGCGGGCAACGGGCACTCCGGTCGCGCACCTGGTGTGTACGATGGGGATGCAGCAATGTCCGCTCGGAACGCAGCGCACCCGCCTCTCGGACCCACCGCCGTGCCGGGCGTGTACCAACTTCGGGGCCGTGATCTTCCCTCCGCAACATGTACTTCCCCTCCGCATGGACCCCGAAGCCAGCCAGGCGGTGGCCCGGCTGCACGACGCCCCGCTGGCGAGCCTGATCGGCTGGGAGTGGCAGGGGCTGCCGCTGGGGCAGTTGTGCCTGCCGTCCCTGCTCTGGGTCCTGCGGCGGCACGATCTGGAGGACTCCCAGCCGGTGC
Organism: Anaerolineales bacterium; assembly: GCA_022866145.1. Taxonomy (NCBI): domain Bacteria; kingdom Bacillati; phylum Chloroflexota; class Anaerolineae; order Anaerolineales; species Anaerolineales bacterium. The sequence continues at coordinate 3,186 of JALHUE010000026.1, forward strand.
GGGGCCTGCTACGACAGTACCTGGCTTCGGCCGTCAGTCTGGCCAAAGGCTTCGCCCTATCGATAGACCTTGTGAGCCCGCGGGCGCTGGTGGTCTTCAACGGCATCATGTTCCCTGAAGCGACCGCCCGGGCCGTCGCCAGGAAGAAGGAGATCCCGGTCGTGACGCACGAGGTTGGCTTGCGTTCGATGTCGGCCTTCTTTTCCCCCGGGGATGCAACGTTCCGCGAGTTGGAGCGGCCTGTCCAAATGGAGCTCAGTTCGACCGAGGCCGCGCGGCTGGATGCCTACCTGGCGCAGAGGTTCGAGGGGCAATTCAGCATGGCGGGGATCCGGTTCTGGCCCCAGATCAAGCCTTTGCCGGAAAGCCTGCAGGCTCGCCTCGCCCGATTTGGCCGCATGGTCGCCGTGTTCACGAACGTCGTCTTCGATACGAGCCAGGTACATGCCAATACCCTCTTCCCCAGCATGTTCTCTTGGCTGGAAGACCTGGTCGAGGCCATCGACGCCAACCAGGACACGCTCTTTGTCGTGCGGGCCCATCCCGACGAGGATCGACCGGGGAAGGAGAGCAAGCAGAGCGTTGCGGACTGGGCGCAAGCCAGTCGGATCGCTGCTCGTGAGAACTGCATCTTCGTCGGTCCCTCGGAGTACCTCAGCTCCTATGCCCTCATCCAGCGCTCCAGTTTCGTGCTGGTCTACAACTCGTCGATCGGACTGGAGGCGACCCTGCTCGGCGTCCCGGTTCTGTGTGCCGGCCGGGCGCGTTACACCCAATGGCCGACCGTGACGTTTCCGACCTCGCTTTCCGAGTACCGCCGCCTGCTGAGAGAGTACCTCGGCTCGGCCCATGTGCCTTTCGATGAAGGCCACCGGCTGCACGCTCGGCGCTTCCTGCACGATGAGCTCTTCATGGCCTCGATCGACTTCTCCAACTTCCTGGAACCATTCGAGCAGGCCCCCGGGATGGTGCGCCTCCGGCCGTTCCGTCCCGAGAGCTACTTCGAATCGAGAGAGGCCGAGATCCTGGCGAATGGAATTGTGGATGGGAAGCCGTTCCGCTACGACTGGCTGCAGGCGTAAGTCGGGAAGGGCAGTCGGCAGACAGGACATCGAGATTGGAGGATGCCCGACATGAAGATCGAGTACAAGGAAACGACCGATGATCTGCTTCAGCGGATCGACATCCACCAGAAGTACGGAAGCAAGGACATCGACACCTGGATGCTGGATCTGCTCAAGCCGCTCAAGGGAAGCCGCATACTGGATGTGGCCTGCGGCGCGGGAAAGCAGTGTCTGACCTTCCACCGCTACCTGCAAGGCCAGGCGGCCATCACCGGCGGCGATGTTTCCGACGACCTGCTGCTGCAGGCGCGTCGGGCGAGCGCCGAAGCCGGTGCCTCTGTCAAGTTCGAACGGTTGGACTTCGACCAGCCTTTGCCTGTTGAGAGCTCCAGTTTCGACCTGGTGTCTTGTTGTTTCGCTATCTACTACGCGGCCGACCCCGCCTTCACCGTCGGTGAGATGCACCGTGTGTTGAAACCCTCCGGCCGACTGTTTACCACGGGCCCTATGCCGGAGAACAAGCAGCTGTTCTATGAAGTCATCCGCGAGGCCACCGGCCGTCCGATCCCTCCCATGCCGGGCAGCTCCCGCTACGGGAGTGCGATCCTGGACGCCATCCAGGCTCAATTCAACCGGGTACAGGTCGACATTTTTGAGAATCCGTTGGTCTTCGACACGGTCGAGCCGTTCCTGGCTTACACGCGTGCCTCTCTGAACGAGGATCGCAGGATCTGGGCATCGTTCTTCCAGGGGCAGGAGGACTTCGAGCGGGTCATGGGCCAGATTGCGGAGGCTGCCTCCCGTCGACTCGCCCGAGATGGAAAGCTCGTGATGACCAAGGTCGTGGGCGGTTTCACCGCCACGAACTGAGTCGAGGAGGGGCAGGGTGATCTTCTACGGCGAGAAGCTGCTGTTTCTTGGCGCCCATCCGGACGATATCGAGATCGGCTGCGGCGCCCTGCTGGCCCACGTGTCTGGAAAGGCCGAGGTCCTTTGCGTGACCCTCTCGGATAACCAGAAGAATCCAGCCCTGAAGAACGTCGTCGACGAGCACTATCAAAGCATGGAAGTGCTCGGTGTCTCCCGTGAGAAGGCTATCGTCAAGGACTTCGAGACACGCAACTTCGTCCGGGACCGCCAGCAGATCCTCGAGTATCTGTACGAATTGAGCACAACCTACCGCCCGGCGATCGTCTTCGCCCATAGCCAGGCCGACATGCACCAGGACCATGGCGTGGTCACGATGGAAGCCCTGCGGGCATTTCGGGGGACAACTGTCCTCGGATTCGACGTCCTGCGCAGCAGCCACGGCTTCTTCCCATACTTCCTGGTGGAGGTTAGCCAGCGAGACGTGGACAAGAAGATCGAGGCGCTGTCTCAATACAAGACCTACGCCGACAAGTACTACTTCGACCCGGAAGTCACCCGCTCTGCGCTGATTCGCCAGGGCGCCATGGCGGAACGGCCCTATGCCGAGGGCTTTGACATTCTGCGGATCGTCAGTCGATTCGCGGCGTGAGCGCGGCAGGCAAACCCGAGTCCGTGTTCCGGTCTGAGAGGGCCAACGAGCGTCTGCTATCCGCAGCCGCGGCGATTGTGTTGATCGCCGGGATCGGCCTCAATCTGTTGGCCCTGGCCAGCGGGGACCTGCCCGTCTACCTGAAGCGGATCTGGAGAAACCGAGACCGGTTGTCGATCGACCGAAGCGCAGCGCTGTTCCTGGGGGCGGCCGGCGCGGACTACGTACAGTTCATCCGCCAGTACATACCCGAGGATTCTCTCGTGGTCCTCGCACCGGGCTACCCCACCGGGCACGAGGGGATCATGGAGTACTTCCTCCTGCCTCGAATGGTGGCCGCCTGCGAGGCCCCTTACGAACAATGCGCCAAGGCCCATCAAGGGCCGCAAACCTTCGTCCTGGCAACCCGAGGCTACTCGCTGCCAGACCCGGAGCCGCTTGGTTACGTTTTTGTCCCCTTTGCCGAGGAGAATTGGGAGTTCCAGGGCCTCTACGCGCCGTTGGGAGCGACCCTCGCAGCCACGGCCCCGCCCCGCCCGGGTGCGGGAGAGCTGGTGGGCGAGGCGATCGAGGGCATTGCCCTCGTCCTCAGTCTGGGCCTGATTGGCTTGTGGGTGGGTCTGGCCCTCGGAGGGACGGGCCGACCTTTCCAGGTTCTGGCGCTGGCCTTTCCACTGGGGGCCGGGCTGGTGACCTTCACGTTGTTCCTGCTGTCGTGGACCGGCCTGCCTCTGGAACCGTGGTTGTTGCTCATAGTCCTGATGGGGTGGCTAGTGCCAGGCATCGTTGGCTGGCGACGGGGTGTCTCGGATTGGGCCAGGCGGATCGCCCGCGGCGCGTCGCAGGCCCGCCATGGCTGGGGCGCCAGGGAGATGACGCTGCTGCTGTTCCTGGTGGCGGGCGTCGCATTGTCCGTTGGAATGGCGGTCGGCCTATCGTACTTTGAGGATGATGAGCTGGCGATCTGGAGCACTAAGGGCTACGGCATGGTCCTGGAAGCGAGCGTCCAAGGGGGAGTCGAGTGGGGCGCGCATGGACTGGCCTATCCACTCAATGTTCCCCTCCAGATCGGGCTCTTCCGGCTGGTGACAGAAGACTGGATTCCGATTTCGAAAGTTCTTTTCCCGCTCTACTATGGCTCC
>JALHUE010000027.1 GCA_022866145.1 Anaerolineales bacterium
CCAATGCCAGGTCCTGGCTCGCCTGATGGATCCAGTGCCAGTTGCCGGTCAGCTGAGCGAGCAGCTCTTGACTGGGCCTCGCCTGAGAGTCAAGCTGATGGTCCGCGGCCAAGCGGCGTGCGTGCTCTTCGATCTCCGGCAGCGAAAGGGCGATCCCTGGCGCCGGCTGCGGAGCGGACATCCCCTCCCGCCGCGGCAGGAGGAAGAACACGATCGGCTGGGCCTCCGCCGCCTCCCGGAGCACATTCACGGCTCTGGCGAGCGTCTCGATCGGCACCTGCAGGATGACCACGGTCTCGTCTGCCACCAGCCATCGGGCGTGATCGCGCATCAACTGGCGGTCGAGACCGAAACGGGCGCGTCGGTAGCCAAGTGCCGCCAGGACTGCCCCCAGCGCGACTCCGGTGAGCAGTGCCGCAAGAGCGGTCTGCGGCGCAACCAGGAGCCGCTGCAACTGACCGGCGGCAGCGAGGCTGATCGTGGCTAGGAATCCACCCCCTAGCCCGCCCAGGGCAGTGTTCCACGCCCGGCGCGCGACAAATGGATCCTGGTTGTCGACCGAGCCATCGCGATTCTTGTGGACCAAACCGCTGCGAAGGAAGCCCTCTGACCGTAGCTGGCGTGCGATGGCTCGGACTTGAGTTGAATCCGAGAAGAATCCCAGGACGATGGCGCCTGACATCTCACCTCGCACGAAATTGGCCAGAGCGGCTTGCACCGGCGGCCGACAGGCCATCCGGTGTGGGATTGGCGCAGTACTGCTTGGAGTATACCTGCACGGTCTCCGAACTTCGACCCGGCAGGCTGGGCCGCTGCCCTGCCTGCCGGGTTGGGATAACCCCTCCGCCACCAGGGTGACGGAGGCGGATCGAGCCGAGTTCAGGAAGCGTAGAATACAGCCTCCAGGGTCGGAAGCGATGGGCGGGTTCTTGTCTCTTCGGATGCTGGTCAGGGCCTACGCAAATGAGACCTCCGAATTCCCCGCCAGGCTGCTGCCAACTCTCTAAGATGAAATGCCGCTTGGTGACGCTCATCGCCATCCCGCTGCTCTTGGGGACGGCCTCCCTGGCCTGCAACGCGCCCGCGCGCTCGCCAGGCCCGGCGCGCCAGGCGACGGCGGCCTCCGTGCAGCTGACGATGCAAGCCGTGCCCAGGCAGCCCTCCGGGTTGCCGAAAGCGCTCCAGAGCACCACGCCCGTCCCTGCGCCGAGCCCGACGCCCGACTGGTCGACGCCTGGCCCGGTGTTCAACTATGAAACCCGCTCCGGCGACACGCTGCCGGCTTTGGCCGCTCGCTTCGCCGTCGCGCCGGCGCAGATCGTGGCGGGCCAGCCACTCTCCAGCAACGGCTACCTGCCGATGGGGATCGCACTCCGAATCCCGAACGTTCTCGAGGCAGTGTCTCCCGGGGTTGAGATCCTGCCGGACAGCGAGCTGGTGAACTCGCCCGCCGCCTCCGGCTTCGATGTACTGGGTTTCGTCCAGCAGGCGGGTGGTTACCTATCGGGATACCAGGAGACGCTTGAGGATGACACGGTCTTGAACGGAGCGGCCATTGTCCAGAGGGTCGCCGATGAGCTGTCGGTCAACCCGAGCCTGCTGCTGGGGCTGATCGAATACCGCAGCGGCTGGGTGTTCGGCTCCCCGCCGAGCGCACAGGACAATCCCTATCCGCTGGGTCTGCGGATCCCGGGGCGCACGGGGTTGTACCAGGAGCTGATGGTCGCCGGCACCCAGCTCAATCGCGGCTACTACGGATGGCGCGAGGGCACGCTGGTCGATAGCCAATTCGGGAACGGGGCCAGCCTCCGGTTCCACCCGGGGCTGAACGCCGGCTCGGTGGCCGTGATGCACCTGTTCACCATCCTGCGTCCCCAGGACCGGTGGATGGAGAGCCTGTACGGGAGAGGGTCCTTCCCAGCGCAGTACGCAAGCCTGTTCGGGGACCCCTGGGCGCGAGCGCAGGCGGCCGGACCGGTGCTGCCTTCGGATCTGTCTCAGCCTGCCCTTGAGTTGCCCTTTGCGCCGGGGGAGCGCTGGAGCCTGACCGGAGGACCGCACCCGGCCTGGAATGCCGGCACGCCCCGCGGGGCCTTGGACTTCTCGCCGATCACGAACGAGGATCCGTGTGCTGTCTCCGTTCGCTGGGCGACCGCTTCCGCCCCGGGAGTAGTCGTTCGCGCCGGCGAGAATGCCGTCGCTCTCGATCTCGACGGCGACGGCCACGAGTCGACCGGCTGGGTGGTTGTGTACCTCCACCTGGCGGACGAGGAACTGATCGCGACCGGGATGCCCGTCGCGACCGGCAGGCCGCTGGGACATCCGTCGTGCGAAGGGGGAAGGGCGACGGGCAAACACGTCCACATCGCCCGCAAATACAACGGCGAGTGGCTGGCGGCCGACGGCCCTGTCCCCATGGTCCTCAGCGGCTGGCGGGCGGTCGCCGACGAGCGCAACTACTACGGCTCGCTCGTGCGGGGCGAAGAAACGGTGACTTCAGACTCGTCGGGGCGGACAGGTTCGACGATCCAGCGCTAGCTCGACGGCCCAGACTCCGACGACAATTGTGGAATGCGCGGGCCCTGCCTCGCCGCGCCCTCCCCGGCGCAGCTGCATGGCCGCCGCGCCCCTGGCTGCGGGCGCGGAGGGTTCCAGATCAGTGGGCCGGCGGCCGGGGCTCACAAATGGGCGGGGAAGCGCTCGGGGTAACACGCGCCGCGGAAGCTGCAGTAAGCGCAGATTCGATCGTCGTCGACCTGTGGGAAGGATGGTTTGTCGAGAGGGATGTTCTGCACGATCTCCCGGCAATAGGCGTACATCTCGTTTGTCTCAGCCCTGACCTGGACTGCGAAGTTGTCCAGATCGGTTGCGGAGAAATCCTCGTGAACTTCCTCGTAGGCCGGATGCAGGTAGGCGATCGTCGGCTGGATGCGAGCGGGGTCGGTCTCGAAGTGGTACGCAGCCCAGGTGGCGTAGCCCAAGAGCTGCTTGCGGTGCTTGGCCGGATCGGACTTGCCGGTCTTCCAGTCGACGATATGCAACTCGTCTCCCAGCGGGAACAGGAAATCGACCTTGCAGTAAACCTTCATCTCCTGCAGGCGGGTCTCGCCATAGCCGTCAGGGTCGATGATCCAATCCGCCGCGCTGGCGACGGCCTCCTCGACCAACCAGGCGAAGCGCTCGCTGGCCAGCAGGTTGTCCAGGCAGGCGTGAATCTTCGGGCTGAGATCTTCCCCCCGAACTGCCGGGAGTTCCCCGTAGACAACCTCATCGAAGGATCTGTCCTGAAGGTGCTGCTCGACCAGGCGATCGGCGAAGGCGTGGAAGCGCGGGCGATCGATGTCCGCAGCCGTGGCCTTGAGCCGGTTGAGCAGGGCCTCGATCACCTCATGCACGATCCCGCCGGTCTCGAGCGGGATGGTCACCAGCTCCTTGAACCGGGTCAACTGGCGGGCCCGGATTTCGAGGTCGTATTTGGCATAGTAATGGTAGAAGTACTTGCGCTTGCAGATCGAGAACAGGTCGTAGCGCGTCGCCGACCAGCCCAGGATTGAGGTGAAGGGGAAGTGCTTGATGGTGCGCATCGGCTCCGGTCTGCGCAGGCGGCACGCAACAAGTGCGCCCCAGGATGCTGCGTACCGCTCGCTGCAGCGCGCCACGGGACGCCGGCCCTTGCCAGCCTCCCCACTATACCCCGTTCTGCCTGGGCTCTAACCACCAGGGCGCGCCGCGAGGGGGTTGCATCCCCGTCGTCGCTCTTCTACACTCCCTGCGCGGACGTGGACTGCCCTCGTCCCGCGAGGCGCGTTGCCAGGCGGCGCGCAGGGGAGACCCCGTTCCTGCCGTTGGCACCCGGCAGACGGTGGGCGTGTCGGAGAGCGCCC
>JALHUE010000028.1 GCA_022866145.1 Anaerolineales bacterium
CAGCCCACCCGTCCAGGGCACCCCTCAGAGCTCTGCGTTCACTCAACAGCCTTCACCCGCCATGGGTCCGACCGGCCTCGACGCCCGGCTGGGCCGCGCACCCCCGCGCGGCCGGAGCGAGAGACCTTCGGCCTCCCGGCCGCAGGTTGCGGGATAGGGGTTGCTGCCGCGCGCCCGATCAACCGCCGCTGGCTATTCTCCGCTCCAAGGAGCCCGGTCCAGCCGCGCCGCTCCCGTTCGTCAGCGGCAGGGACCTGCCAGGTGTTGCCGACCGGAGTGCTTTGTCCCTATAATGAATCACTCCGATGCGCCGAGGGGGCGTGTACGCGCTCATCGGGTTGTCCGCCGCCTGGCTGGCAGGCATCGCCTGCGCTTCCACCCTCCACCTGAACCCTCTTCAGTGGACGCTCGTTGCCGTCGGCTTCGGGGCGGGCGCCCTGGTGTGCCCTCGCCCCCCTCGCCTGCGGCTGGCGTTCGTGGCCGGTGCGTTGTTCTGCCTGGGCGGGCTGCGCCTGCTCGCCGCTCAACCTCGCATGACCCCTGACTTCCTCACCTACTATGCGGGCATTCAACAGCCGCTCACGCTCACCGGCGTGGTCGCCGCCTTTCCCGAGGAAAGCGCCAACTGGACAACCCTACGGCTGCGGGTGGACAGCGTGCTGCTTGACGGCGACTTCACCCCAAGGGCGGTGCGCGGGCTGGCTGTCATCTCCGGCGACCGCTCGATCCGCTGGTCGTATGGCGATCGTCTCCAGGCGCACGGCCTGCTGCACATGCCGGAGGCTTCAGACCGCAGCCGCTACGAAGCCTTCCTTGCCCGCCAGGGGATCCAGGGTTGGATGCCGCAAGCCACCACCCTCCGGCTGGCAACTCGTCAGGGAAGCCTGCCGCTGCACTGGCTGGACGATCTGCGGCGCAGGGGCCTGGAGACGCTGCAGCGATTGTTCCCGGATCCGGAGGCCGGTCTGCTTGCCGGGATTCTCCTCGGCGTGGAGAGCGGGATCTCCGACGAGGTCATGCGCGCTTTCAACCGCACGAACACCAGCCACATCATCGCCATCTCCGGCTTCAACATCGCCATCCTCAGCGCCATCTTCGTTCAGACCTTCGGGCGCCTGCTCGGCGCCAGGCGCGGTGCCTGGGCTGCCGTCATCGCCATCGCCGGCTACACCGTGCTCGTCGGAGCCTCGGCCTCCGTCGTCCGGGCAGCCTGGATGGCCGGCCTGGCTCTGCTCGCCCGTTGGCTAGGGCGCACGGCTGATGCCCTCCTGACCTTGATGGCCTCCGCCCTGCTGATGACCGTGATCCATCCGGCGACGTTGTTCGACGTCGGCTTCCAGTTGTCCTTCGCGGCAACCCTGGGCCTGATCCTGTACGCGGCCCCGCTTCAAGCTCGGGCGGATGCCTGGTTCACCCGGTGGCTGCCGCCCGCCTGGGTCGAGCGCGCCGCGTCTCCGCTGGCGGGGATGCTCCTGATCACGCTGGCGGCGCAGGCGACCACCCTGCCGCTGACGGTGTACTATTTCCAGCGGCTCTCGCTGATCTCGCTGGTAGCCAACCCCGTGATCCTGCCGCTCCAGCCTCCGCTGATGATCCTCGGCGGCTCCGCCATGCTGGTGGGTATGGTCTGGCCACTGGCGGCTCAGCCCTTGGCGTGGGCGGCCTGGCCGTTCGCCGCGCTGACCATTCGGGCGGTCGAGTTCTTCTCCAGCTGGCCGGCGGGATCCATTGCCCTCGGGCAGACGTCAGCCTGGGTTGTTGTCGCCTTCTATTTGCTGCTGTTCGGGGGTACAGCCCTCGCTCGCGGCGCTTGGCCGCAACAAGCGGCCGAAATGTCCGCCTCCCTGGCGCGCGCCGCAGGTCCGGCGCTGCTGGGCTTGGGCGCCATCCTAGTCTGGAAGGCAGGCATCGACCGTCCGGATGGGCGGCTGTCCCTTACCGTCCTCGACAGCGAACGCGGCCAGGGGGTTCTGCTCACCTCGCCCACGGGCCGGACCCTGCTGGTCGGAGGCGGCGCCGACCCGGCCGAGCTGCGCCAGGCGATTGGAAGACGGCTGCCGCTCTTGGATCGCAGCCTGGACTGGCTGATCCTGGGATCGTCTGACTCGGACTCGCTCACCGGGCTGAACGGCATTTCCCAGCACGTGAGGGTCGACGGTGTGCTCATCTGTGGAACGCGTCGGCCGCGCTCGCTCAGCTTGTTGGAAGCAGAGTTGGCCGGCGATGGGGCCGCTATTGAATCGGCGGCACCAGGCCAACGCTTCGATCTAGGCATGGGGGCGGCGCTGGAGGTGCTGGCCGTCAGCGAGCACGGCTGCCTGCTGCTGGCGCAATTTGGCCGGGCGCGCTTTCTGCTGGCGCCCGGCGCAGACCCGGACCTGATCCAGGCACAGATGCATCCCGCCGCGCCGCCGGCGTTGACGGGGTACGTTGCCGCCTCCGGCGGCCACCTTGCCGTCAATCCTCCCGAGTGGATCGAGGCCCTGTCTCCTCGGGCGGTTGTCCTGGCGGGAGACCCCGCCCCCGCCGCCGAGAATCCCGCCCTCCGGACGGTGGCCAATAGCCGCGGCATCCGGTTGATTGACACCATGACCTACGGCTGGGTATGGATGGAGACGGATGGGGAACGGCTCTGGATCTCGACCGAGCGCGGAGCTCCTTGACGAGCGGCAGCCCCCTCCGCGCCACTGCAGAGCACCTCCGTCTGCCTCCCGGGCCGGCCAGGGGGCCGGAGCAATCCATCAGCGAGCCATGCGAGGTGCCGGCGGGGATCGGGGAGCCAACCGGCGGCCTCCGGCGGATCAATACAAGCGCGCCTCGCTCTCGACCCTGCGCAGCACGGCTAGGACCAGACCGGAGACGACGAGCAGGATCGAGGCCAGCGCCAGGGCGATGCCGATGTCCTGCTGAAATCCGATGAAGATCGCCAACGGCATGGTCTGGGTGCGCCCGGGCAGATTGCCGGCGAACAAGATCGTGGCGCCAAACTCCCCCAGAGCTCGTGCCCAGCACAACACCAATCCGGCGAACAGCGCCCGCCCGGTCAGCGGGAACATGACGTGCCGGAACAGCTGCCACTGGCTGGCGCCTTCCGTGTAGGCGGCCTCCTCAATCTGCACATCCACACTGTTGAACCCGATGCGGGCGGCGCGAATGAACAATGGCGCGGCCACGAAGACCTGGGCCAGCACCACGGCCGCAGTCGTGAACGGCAGGCTGATCCCCAGCTGTGCCAACGCCGCTCCGATCAGGCTGCGCCGCCCAAAGGCGGCCAGCAGAGCGATGCCCGCCACCGCCGGCGGCAGGACGATCGGAAGGTCCACCAGGACTTCGAGCCAGGTTCTCCCCGGAAAGCGATTGCGGGCCAGCAGGTAGGCGAGCGGCATTCCCAGGATCAGGGCGGCAGCGGTCGCCAGGCTAGAGGTCCACGCGCTCAGGCGCAGGGCGGCCTGAACGGTCGGGTCCGCCAGGAATCGCAGCGGGTCGGAGGTCAGGCCGCGCCAGAGCAGCATCAGCACCGGCACCGCCAGCACCAAGACCATCAGGCCTGCCAACAGGACGAACAGCGCCACCGGTCGGCCGCGGGCTGCGACCAGCGTGCGATCTGGCGAGGCGTCCGGACTGCGGCGGGAGGGACTACGGCCCAACAGGGAGGAAGCCTCCTTGCTCAAGCAGCCGCTGCCCATGCGCCGAGCGGACCAGCTCGACGAAGTCTACTGCGGCCATCGGGTTCTCGGCGGCGCGCAGCGGGGCGATCGGGTACGCCGCCCGCACATTGAACTCCGCCGGAATCTCGACCACCCGTAGTTCGGGAGCCGCTTGGGCGTCAGACCGGTATACCCAGCCGGCATCCGCCTCCCCCAGCTGAACCTTCGCCAAGACCTGGCGCACGTTGTCCTCTTGCGAGACCACGTTGGCGAACACGTCCTCCGCAAAGTCCGCGCCCAGCACCGATTCCAGGCTCTCGATCACCCGGCGGGCATAGTCTCCAGCTGGCACCCCGGGCGCGACCATCACCACCTTCACCCCGGGATGGGCGAGGTCCTTCAGGGACGCGACCGCGGTCGAGCTTTGCGGGGCGACGACGACGACCATGTCGTTGGCGGTGAAGACCTGCCCCGCGCCCGCCTCCACCAGCCCTGCGGCGATCAACGGCCGCATCTCCTTCTCGCTGGCAAACGCAACGACGTCGGCGGGCGCCCCCTCCTCCAATTGCGTTCGCAGGGCGGACGAGGCGGCGAAGTTGAAAACCAGCTGGGTGTCCGGATGCGCCTGTTCGAAGACCTCGCCGATCGCCTGAAAGGCATCGGTCAAGGACGCAGCCGCGAACACCGTCAGCGTCGAGGCCTCGGCTGGCGCCTGTGCCGGGGGCGCCTCCCGAGGCGGCGCGCAGGCCGCTGCGGCCCAGGCCAGCACCCCCACGGCCAGCGCATGCCAGACCCAGTTGCCGGCGCCCTCCTTCGGGGTCGGCCGCCAGCGCCGAGCGACTCCCCACCTGGGCTTCCGCTCTTCAGACTGGCTAGGCTGCATGCCGCCCTCCCCCAGCCGGCCCGGCGTCTAGGCGGCGACGGCACTCGTCCAGCCAGGTGAGCACAGACGCCAGCTGCCGGACACGCAGATCATGGGCCAGGTCGGCGATCACGCTGGCCGAAGGC
>JALHUE010000029.1 GCA_022866145.1 Anaerolineales bacterium
TACACCACCAGGTTGAAGAACACGCCGGCCGCGATCAGTGCCCCGAAGAGCGGCGACAGGCGGAACGCCAGGAGTATGCCGCCAGCGGTCATCAGCGTGCCGAGAAGGAGAGCCTCCTGCACCGAGAGCGAACCCTGCGGCAGCGGCCGGGAGCACGTGCGCTGCATGAGGCGATCAATGTCCCGGTCGTACACCATGTTCAGGACAGTACTGCCCCCGATGGAGAGCATCAGGCTGAGGACGAGTCCAGCCCAGAGTTCGAGCCCGGCCGGTAGCCCTTGGGCGCTGGCAAATCCCGCGACCCCGGTCAGGACCAACAGTCCGGTCTGAAGGCTCTTCAGGAGTATTCCGTAGGCACGCCAGCGGGATGTACGGCGGGGGTCGAGGCTCTCAGATCCAGCAAGGAGGGACATGCTTCTTTGCCTGCAGCACCCCGGTCGCAACCGGATCCATTCAGCGTCACCGCCGGAGAACATCCGAGGCGGTCAACAGCCCGAGCATACCACATGCCTCCGGCTGGGCCGCCAGGCGCCATTGGCTCTTCGGGGGCACGGCCTGAGGCTGTGCGATTGCGGCCGCACCGCCTCAGGGCATGGCCGAGGTCAAGTGCCTTGTCGCCGCGGCTACAATTGCGGCCTCCCGAAGTGTTGCGGCGCGGAACCCGAGGGCAACGATGAGAATGCGCTTCTACATTGATGTGCACAAAGGCCTGACCGCCCTGGCGGTCCTGGCTATGATGGCGGCGTTCGACCAATGGCAGAACCCGACCGCCTGGGTATATCTGGCGCTGCATGGGACCTATGGCGTGCTCTGGGTTTGGAAGAGCCGGATCTTCCCGGACAAGACCTGGGAGCGGAAGGCCTCATTCGACTACGGGATGGTGATCTGGTTCGCGCTGACGTTGTACTGGCTTTCCCCCTGGTTGATCAACTCGCGCGGAGTGCAGGCGCCGCTCTGGCTATTGTCCGGCGCGATCAGTCTGTGCTTGATCGGGGTGTTTCTGCATTTCGTCACCGATATGCAGAAGCACACCTCGCTGTCCCTTCAGCCGGAACATCTGATCACAACCGGCATGATGGCCCGCAGCCGCAACCTGAACTACTTTGGCGAGTTCCTGATCTACCTGCCTCTGGCCCTGCTATCGATGCACTGGTTGCCCTTGCTCGTGCTGCTGGGGTATGTGATCTTCGTCTGGGCGCCCAACATGCGGCGCAAGGATCGCTCGCTGGCGCGCTACCAGGGGTTCCCTGAATACCGCAGGCGGACGAAATGGTTCATCCCGTTGGTCTTCTAGGATGCTGACGAGAGATTCATCCCACGTGAAGAGCCTTCGCGTTGGTGGCGGCGAGGGCTGCGCCCCCAGCGCCGCAGGCGCGGCTTCCTCCTCAGAGAAGAGCGCTATTCATCACCCTGCCAGCGCGTCGGCTGCGTCTGCGCTCGGTAGGTCGAAAGGCGTCCGCCACAAGAAGAGCAGCCGAGCGCGTGCTCGGGCCGTGGCCAGGGTAGAGTGCGGCTCGCGGCCGAAGCGGCACCGTACGGAGGTTGTGTGAGGCGAAATCCCTGGCCCGTGTACTTGGCGCTGGCAGCCGTCTTCCCGATCCTGGCGCTGCTCGCCCGAAACGTAGGGCAGGCTGCTGTGTCGGACGGGCTGCGGGCCGGCTTGGTCTCTATTTTGGCCGCGGTGACCGTCTTCCTTGCTGGATGGCTGCTGCTGAAGGACCTCTACCGGGCGGCACTTCTCAGCCTGCTGCTGACCATCATCGTATTCTCGTACGGCCACGTGTACCAGACCCTGGAGGGCCTGGCTATCGCCGGGGTCAGCCTGGGGAGGCACCGCTTCCTGCTCCCGGCGTGGCTCGCGCTGACCCTGGTTGGGTGTGTGCTGATCATCCGTGGGCGGCCCAATGCCAGGCGACTGACGCCCGCCCTCAACCTTGTTGCGATCGTGCTGGTGGCAATGCCGTTGACGATTCTGGGCGTGTATCAACTCCGCCTGGAGCGGACCGCCGTCGAAGCCGCCCGCTCGGGGCAGCCGCTGCCGTCGCTGCAAGACGCAGGAGAGGCGCCGCCGGACATCTACTACATCATTCTGGACGCGTATGGGCGCGAGGATTCGCTGCGCAACGTGTTTGGGTACGACAACTCCGGGTTTCTCGAATCCCTGAAGGCGATGGGCTTCTACGTCGCGGACAAGAGCCGCAGCAACTATGCACAAACCGAGCTCTCGCTACTTTCTTCGCTGGAAATGGACTACCTGCAAGCACTGGGCCATGACCAGTGTGACCCCTGTGCGAGAGCGCCTCGCATTCGAAACGCCGCCACGGTCAAGGCTCTTGATCGCCTCGGGTACAGCCTGGTGGCGCTGGAGAGTGGATACGATGCCACCGAATGGACCGATGCCGATGTGTACCTTTCAAGAGGCACCAGCTCGATGAGCCGACTGCAGTTCGTCGGTGGCATCAACAGCCTCGAGGCGCTGCTGATCCGCACGTCGATCGGGCTGGCGATCTTGGATTCAACCGACGTGCGTCCGAGGGCCCTTCAGCCTGTCGAGAGGGGTCCCCTCGATGATCAGCGTGAGCTGATCCTATTCCAGCTTGACCAGTTGGGTCGAATCCCGAACATCCCGGGTCCAAAGTCTGTCTTTGCCCACATAGTCGCGCCGCACTTCCCGTATGTCCTGGGTCCGAGCGGCGAGGCGGTCATCCCAGACGCGGCGTTGGCGGGGGAGGTTCCCTCCGGCCCACAGTGGCATGATGAGGCCAGAGGCTACACTGGGCAACTCGAGTACCTGAACAAGCGGATGCTCGAAGCGGTGAAGCAGATCCTCGCGACTTCCGCGCGTCCGCCGGTGATCATTTTGCAGGGAGACCATGGACCTTGGGTGGGTTCGGTCCCGGTGAGGATGCAGATCCTGAACGCCTACTACCTTCCCCAGGAGGGGAGTAGCCAGGTGAATCCCTCGATCTCTCCGGTCAATTCGTTCCGAGTCGTGCTTGACAAGTACTTTGGCGCGGAACTGCCCCTTCTAGAGGACCGCAGCTACTATTCGCCGTATCCCAGGCCGTACGATTTTGAGTTCGTTCCCGGGGGATAGCCCCAGCGCCGTCGTGCAACCGGTGTGGACGACTGAAAGCGGAGTCGGTGATGAGACTCGCCGATAGGCGAGCCGGCATGCGACTTCACGCCAAAGTGCTAGGCACGCGGCGGCGCAACGATGCCCTCGTGTTTCGGAGTGCCTGAGACTATCCCCCTGCCGCGGGGCGGAGGGCTACACCGGATAGGCGCCAAGGGCAACGACCCCCGGGCCGCCGTGCACGGCCAGCGAGGCCACCAGATCGGCGAACAGCACTTCGCGAACTGGCAGCGCCTTCTTCGCCAGGTCGAGCAGGTGCTGCCCTTCCTCGGGCGCTCGAGCGTGAATCACCGCCAGGTTGACGGCGGTGGCCGAACGAGTGTGTTCCTGGACAGAGTCAACTAGGCGCTGGATGGCCTTGCTGCGCGTGCGAACGCGCTCGCCTGCTTCGAGCAGCCCATACTTGACGGCGATGATCGGTTTAACATCCAGCAGCGAGGCCAGCGCCCCCTGCAGTTTCCCCACCCTGCCGCTCATCTGTAAGTACTTCAATGTGGCAGGCGTGAGAACCAGATGCAGGTGGCGGCGGATGTATTCCAGGCGCGCCAAGATCCCCGGCAACGAGTCGCCGGCCTCGCTGGCGCGGGCCGCCTCGACCACCATCCAACCCGTGCCTAGCGAGATGCTTTCTGAGTCGAACACCTCGACCGAGGCCTGCGGCACCATGGCCTTGGCCAGCAGCGCCGA
>JALHUE010000030.1 GCA_022866145.1 Anaerolineales bacterium
CCGCCGATGATGGCCACGTCGCCGTTGACCGTTGACTCGTTGGCCAGCGTGGCCACCCCTCCGATCACCACCAAGTCCTCGTTCAGGCTCTGCCCGGGGCCGAGGGTGTACACGCCGCCCACGACCAGCTTCCCTCCGCCGCCGTCACCCAGAACCGGGGCGGCCAGGGCGGTCGCCGGAATTACCAGCAGCACCGCTACCAGCACAAACACCGCCAAGACACGTTTCATCGTTGTGCTCCTTTCTGAGCGTAGTTCCAGTTGAGTTGGTAGATCACCAACAGCCAGCCACCGCATAGACCGACTGCGGCCGCGGTCAGGGCGCCACCCCAACCGACGATGACTGCCGGCACGATCGGCCCGGTCAGCGATCCCAGAATCTGCCTGCCCACATAGAAGATCACCGTGGTATTGGTGATCCATTGCACGCCACTGGACACCATCCCCGCCAGGCTGGGCAGGCGGAGCGGTTGAGGCAGCCCCAGCCACGCCAGCAGGGCCAGCCCGACGACGATCTCCAATGCGATCCCCCCCAGGAGAACCCCCGACTGGCGGCGGGCCCGCTTTCGACTGTCGAGCGCCATCCGGGCTTCCCATCGTCCGGTGAAGCCGGGCCGAGGTGCCGCCAGGGGTGGCTGCGTCAGGTCTCGCTGCACTTGAGCCCACCCGGCTTGAAGCGTCTGGCACCGGTCACAGCTCGCCAGGTGCTGACGCAGCTCCGCCGCCTCTTGCGCCGACCGCGGCTCATCCGAGAACAACCAGGTCTCAAACGGGGAGTGGGACATCGGAGGTCTCTCCACGGATTGTTGTAGGGCTGGAGGCTTCTACATACAGCTGGGCTAGCTCGCGCCGGGATCTGTGCAGCCGACTCTTGACGGCGCTGGTTGTCAGGTCCAGGTCAGCCGCGATCTCCTCCAACGGCATGTCGTACCAATACTTGAGGGTGATGATGGCTCGGTCGAGGGGGCTCAGGCGGTCCAAGAGCTGAGCGACCCGCGCCGCCTGCTCCCGGCGCATCACCACCGACTCCGGGCCGGGAGCCACGTCGGTCAGGGCGGCCTCGCCCTCGATTGCATCCAGGTCCAGGGCGGCCATTCGCCGCCGGCGCAGCCGATCGATGCACTCATGGGCGGTGACCGACAGGCACCACGAGCCGAACCTGCGCTCAGGGTCGTACCGGTGAAGGCCCCGGTAGGCCTTGAGGAAAGCCTCCTGGGCCGCGTCTTCGGCTTCGCCTGCCTCACCGAGCATTCGGAAGCACAGGTTGTAGACAGGCACCTGGAAAACCTCCACTAAGCGGGCGAACGCCTGTTCGTCACCCTGCCTGGCCTGGCGAGCCCACTGGGACTCCTGTGCGAGCTGTGATGGGTCAATCCGCATATCGGATCCCGGGCTGCGTAGTCTTCACCTTCTCTACGCAGCCTGTCCCGGCCGGTTGCAGGCATCCAGGCCGGCCGCCGGCCGGCTTGGCCCCGCCTGCTGGGCATGCAAGTACCCACCCCGGCCGGACCCACATGATAAGATGCTCACCGATGGCAGCCTCGACCGAGCCCGAGAAGGGCTCTTCTCGCGAGCGCTGGACGCAGATCCGCGCTTCCGCCAGGAATGTCCTGCGGGCCTTCCGCTTGTCCTGGGAAGCTCATCCGCTTTCCACCTTGGGCATGGCCGCTTGCACCGTCGTCGGTGCCCTGCTTCCCGCGGCTCAAGCCTGGGTAGCCAAGCTGATTGTCGACAGCGTGGTCAACTCCCTCAACCAGCAGGCCGATCCTATGACCGGATTACGGGCCATCGCCCCGCTGCTGGCGGCTGAGTTTGTGCTGGTCGTGCTCCAGGCGCTCAACGTCCAGCTCAGGACATTGTCGGAGCACATCCTACATGCCCGCTTGAACCTGACCATTAACACTCGGATCATCCGCAAGGCGCTCGCCCTGGATCTCACCCACTTTGAGAATGCAGAATACTACGACAAGCTTCAGAATGCACGCCGCGAGGCCGACTGGCGGGGGCTGCGCATCGTCAACGGCAGCTTCTATCTCGTTCAGAACGTGATCACCCTCATCACGTTCGCCCTGCTCTTGATCCGGTTCAGCCCCTGGCTGGCGCTGCTGCTGTTCCTGGCCACGCTGCCGGCCTTCATCACCCAGAGCCGCTATGCCGAACTGAATTTCCGCGTGCTGTCCTGGCGGGCTCCCGAGGCCCGGCGCCTGTCGTATCTCGAGCACGTCCTGACCGACTACGACGCCGTCAAAGAGGTCAAGCTGTTCTCGCTCGGCGAGCCGCTGCTCGGCCGCTATGCCAACCTGTTCTGGAGCTTCCTGCGTGAGGATCAGAACATTGCCCAGAAGCGCAGCCTGGCTTCCCTAGGCTGGGGGTTGCTGGCGACGCTGACCTACTACGGCGCCTACGCCTGGATCGTGTGGCGGACCCTGGCGGGCGCCATCACCCTGGGCGACATGACGATGTACCTCAGCATCTTCCGCAACAGCCAGTCCACCTTCGAGAGCATCTTCTTTGAATTGAGCGAGCTCTATGAGAACGGCCTGTTCATGAGCAACCTGTTCTCGTTTCTCGAGCTGCAGCCGTCGATGGTCCAACCCGCCTCCCCGCGGCCCGTGCCGCGGCCGCTGCGGCAAGGCTTCGAGTTCCGCCACGTCGCATTCCGCTACCCCGGGCAGGAGACATGGGCCCTGCGCGACGTGACCTTCGCCATCCGGCCAGGGGAGAAGATCGCCCTGGTGGGGCCGAACGGGGCCGGCAAGACCACGATCGTCAAGCTGCTGACGCGTCTGTACGACCCGACCGAGGGCGAAGTTCTGCTCGACGGTGTCGATCTGAGGGAGTACGACCTCGGGCAGCTGCATCACCGCATCGGGGTAATCTTTCAGGACTTCGTGCGCTACCATCTGGCCGCCTTCGAGAACATCGGGTTCGGCCAGATCGAAGCCCTCGACGACCGGCAGCGGATCGAGCAGGCCGCCGCCATGAGCGGCGCCGACGGGGTGATCGCCGGCCTACCGGAAGGATACGAGACCACCCTCGGTCGCTGGTTCTCGCGCGGCCGGGAGCTTTCCGGCGGCGAGTGGCAGAAAGTCGCTCTGGCGCGGGCCTTCATGCGTGATTGCGAGGTCTTGATCCTGGACGAACCGACCGCCGCCCTAGACGCCGAGAATGAGTTCCAGGTGTTCCAGCAGTTCCGGCGGTTGACCGCCGACAAGACTGCGGTCCTGATCAGCCACCGCTTCTCCACCGTGCGCATGGCCGACCAGATCTACGTCGTCGAGGGCGGATCGATCCGCGAGCGCGGCAGCCACGAAGACCTGATCGCCCTCGGGGGCACCTACGCCCGGCTGTTCACCCTGCAGGCCGAGTCCTACCGCTAGGACCCCTGCAACCGCCGCCGGCCGCCAGCCCGCACTCGATTGCCCCACCCGCAGCTACGCCTCCGGCAATCTGCTGGAGCGGCTTCGTCGCGCCCCAATTCCGCGCGGCCCGAATTCGGTGGATGCTATACTCCCGCCCGATCCGCCGACCGGAGATCCCGATGGTCAAGCGCATCCGCATCACGGCCGGCAAGGTGTCCGCCCTTGCCGATCTCGACGCTTCCCCGACCGCAGAGGCGATCTGGAGCGCCCTGCCCATCCAAGCCTCCGCCAGCCGATGGGGGGATGAGGTGTACTTCGAGATCCCGGTTCGCCTGGAGGAGGCGCCCGGCGCAAGGCAGGTGATGAAAGTCGGTGAGCTGGGCTATTGGCCGATCGGCTCGGCCTTCTGCGTCTTCTTCGGGCCGACGCCTGCGAGTGAGGGCGAGGAACCCCGAGCCTACAGCAACGTCAACCCCTTCGGTTTGGTCCAGGGCGACCCCGGCGTGTTCTCCGCCGTCCGCAGCGGGGCCCGGGTAGTGGTTGGCCGCGCCGAGTGAAGCGGTGTCTGGGCAGATCGGGGTTCTCGGCGGCCACGCATCTCCAGGGAGCAGGCGCGTTCAATGGACTTCAGTCGAAGATCTCACGCGACGGCCCCCCGATCCCAGTGACTTGATCATGTAGCTCTCCCCCAGGTGGTAGCCCAGGCGGCGGTAATACGGTCGCGTGCCGATGGCGGCGATGACCGCCACACGGGGAAAGCCCGCCTGCCCAGCCACTCGCTCTCCCCAGTCCACCAGCCGAGCCCCCAGCCCGGCATGTTGCGCCGCACCATTCGACGGCTCTCCGAGCGGGAGTGAGGGGCCGTATACGTGGACCTCCCGGATGATCCCGGCCTGCGCCAGATCGGCCAGCGTAGGCTGAGGGGATTGTTCGCCCGGCAGCCACAATCGCAAGTACCCCGCAAGCCGATCCTCGGAGGTCTCGAGCGCCAGGAAGTGCTCGGTGCCGCCGGCGGCGGCGTAGGAGATGGACTCCGGACGCAATCCGGTCTCCAGCACATTCCCCGACCGCACTTCGCGGCATCGGATGCAACTACACTGTCGACCACGCTCCGCCAGGGTCCGCAGGACGTCCTGCCGCAAGCTTGTGCGTCGATTTCCCTCGATCACATGGTGCGAGGGGATATCCCGGACGACCCGGTTCACCCGGCAATAGCGGGGGATCAGAAGCTTGATGTCTGCAAGCAGGTCCACCAGCACCGGTCGGGTGTACGGAGCGTACTCGCCCCGCTGCCAGGATTCCGCCAGGCCTGTCCCCGGCAGCAGCTGCGTGGGGTAGATCTTCAGCTCGTCCGGCCGGACGTCTTCCAGCGCCCAGATCCGGGCGAAGTCTTCGCGGTCGGTCTGGGGAGTCGCCCCCAGCAGATTCGGCATCCAGTGCAGGACGATCTTGAACCCGGCAGCCCGCAGCAGGCGCATGGCTTGTTGCGTCTCCGACAGCTTATGGCCGCGCCGGTTCCGACGAAGCAACTCATCGTCAAGGCTTTGTGCCCCGAGCTGGACTTTGGTGACCCCCAGCCGCCGGAGGTGAGCGATCTCGCTGGGGCTGATACAGTCCGGACGGGTCTCAATGACCATACCGACGTTCCGGTGCCCGGCCCCCTCGTTCGCAGCCTGAGCCGAGTTCAAGCTGGGGGCCTCGCAGCCGTTCAGCGCCTCCAGACAGCGCTGCACGAACCAGCGCTGGTACGCCCGAGGATAGGCGCTCCAGGTCCCGCCGAGGATCAGCAGCTCGACCTTCTCCGTCGGGTGCCCGATGGCTTCTAG
>JALHUE010000031.1 GCA_022866145.1 Anaerolineales bacterium
CCGGGGCGGTCGGCTGGCGATCTGCATGATCAAGCCCCGATGCAGGCCCGCCCGATTCGGCGGCTGGCGTTCCGGCCTCCTGCCGTTCGATGGATTCAACCCACCCCGTGACCGGCCGGGCCGGAGGGTCCGCCTGAGGGTGGAGGGAGTCCAGCGCGCCCGACCAGTCTCCAGGCCGCAGGCAGCAGGAGGGTTGCGAAGGCGATCTTGAGTAGATCACCCACGATGAAGGGCGCGACGCCGGTCCGGAGGACTGCCTCTCCTCCGACGAATTGCGCCAGCCACAGTGCGCCGAAGGCGTAGATGCACACATTGCCGAGGGCCATGCTTGCGGCGGCGGATCCCGGATGTCGGTCCCACCCTCGCTCGCTCAACCACCCCACCCCATAAGCCGCGGCGATGAAGCCCACCAGGTACCCCGCCGTTGGGCCAACAAGGCGGGCAACCCCCGCCGTGCCGCCGGCGAAGACCGGCGCTCCCAGGCCGCCCAGGAACAGGTAGATCGCCACAACCGCGGGGCCTCTCCGGCTGCCGAGCAGCGCCGCAAGCAGAAGAACGGCGAACGTCTGGCCCGTCACCGGGACCAGAGAAAACGGGAGGCGGATTTGCAGTTGGGCTGCAATGGCGAGCAAGAACACCCCGGCCCCAAGCAGGACACTCTCCCGAATCCATCCCTGCGCCGGCCACGCGGCGTCGATCAGTACTCTCGGGTACGACCCAACTCGCTGCATCACTCCAACCTCCAGCCAAGAAACGTGGACAGTCTCGTCGGCATCCGACCTGGCTACCAGCCACCCGTCCCCACAAGTGTACGCGCTTTCCCGGGCGCTGTCCGGCAGCCTGACCTAATCGGCGACCGGCAAACGCCCGGCCGAGAGCAGCCCGGCTGCCTCCTTCTCTCACCTTCCTCACACCGTCTTCAGTGCCAACGCCGTATCCCCTCCACTGGCACCATTCGGCGCCATCCACGGGAGGGAGAGCACCCACCCCTGTGAGAAGAAGCGCAGATCCCCGCCCGGCACCTCCCGCCGTTCACCCAGGGCGGGGCTGAGGACGGTAGGGCATCTTCATGTAGACGTCCCCAGCTCGGAGCTCATCGATCAGCTGCGCCATCCGCTTGCCCTGGGTCCCAGGCCTCTTGGCACGCAGAATCAATCCCAGGTGATCATTCTGCTGGTACGCCGGGCGTTGCCGGTAGGCCCGCATCAACCCATGCTCATGGAACGCCTGCTCAACCGCCTCCGGCATGGGATACCGCGGCCGCTTGAGTCGGGACTTCTCACTCATACTGGGATCCACCTTACTCTGCTGAAGGGCCTTGAGCTGTGCATCGCTCTCGGGCCCGCGCCCTGAGCCCTGATTGTACGGCACGCAAACAATCCGCTGGGGCCCGCGGATGCCCGCGCGAACCCGTCGATCGGAGAGCCCGAGCCAATCGCAGCTGGCGAAGGTGCCCACGGTCTACGGTTAGGGGTAGGGGCCGCATTCCGCCCGCCTCCCGCCAGCCCGGAAGCGCCCACCGCTTCCTGACAGGCACGGCCGCCGCCAGCTTCATCGGCCCCATCCTTGGCGATCGCAACGCTCACGCCGCGGATCAGGATGACCACCCCAGCGTGTGGCGGTGACACCGGTCACACCCCGGGTGACCGCGGTGACGGGTCTTGCGGGTCGTGCTGGGGGACAGCTCGCTGCATCAGCACATCAGTCTGCAGGTCAGCGCCCAGCTGGAATGGCTGAGCTCCCACATCCCGGAATCCCCATCTGGCATAGAAGGCGCGGGCGCGGTGGTTTCGCTCCCAGACATCGAGCCACAGGGTCGCGCATCCTCTTTGGCCCGCCTGCTCCAGGCAAGCCCGCATCAGGGCTGCGCCAACCCCCCGACCGATCCAGTCCGGCCGGGCGTAGAACCGAGCGATCTCGATGGGACCTGCCCCCCGGATGGCGGCCGGCGCCACGCCCTCCCGCATGCGGGCGTACCCGACCGGAACGCCTTCGACCTGCGCCACCAGAAACAGGCTGGTCGGCTCAGCCAGTTCTGCGGCCTGGATTTCCGGGGTGAAGGCACCCTCCAGATATGCAGCCAGATTCTCGGGCGTGTTGTCAGGGCCAAAGGTGTGCGCGAAGGCCTGTGCGCCCAATTCCGCAAGGAGCCTACTGTCGGCCGGCGTTGCGAGACGGATTTCGATCGGGGAGATGGCACGCGCGGTCATGCTGCTTGCCTTATGGAGCCCCTCGGTCGAAAGCAGCCGTGCTCCCACGCTGATGGATGTCGTTCGCTCTGGCATGAGCCGTCGAGATTCCCATGCGGTTCGTCGATGCAGGCTCTCGAACGGGAAATCATCTGGGTGCACCTTGAGGCGCGGCGGGCGGCCGGTGCCAGTCGTATCCCACGCGCTCGAGCACGGCCCGGGCCAGAATCATGTGCCCGGCCTGATTGACGTGGATCCCATCTGCGGCCAGTTCGTTCGGACGGACCCACTCCAGCACCTGGTCGAAAGCGGCCTGAGTGTCGACCAGCACGGCCTGGCGCTCCGACGCCACCTGGCGCACGATTGAGCCGTAGCGATCCATCCGTGCTCGCATCGGGTCGGACCTGTCGGGCTGCAAGTAGTACGGCGTCATTAAGATCAACCCTGACAGATGCTGCCAGGTTCTGGCGATAAGCTCCCTCAGGGTGGAGGCGTACACCTCCAATCCGATCGGCTCCTCCGAGGGATCGGTGGAGTCTAACTGCTTCCACACATCATTGATGCCGATCAGGATGGACAGCCAATCGGGGCGCAGGGCGAGGACATCCGAATTCCAGCGGGCCTGCAGCTCGCGGACGGTGTCGCCGGAAACCCCCATGTTCAGCACCTGCAGGCGATAGTCAGGGTAGCCGGCGACCAACGCCGACTGCACCAGGCCAACGTAGCCATCGCCCAGAGCGCGCGGGCTTGTCCCATCCCCAACAGGGCGCCTTCGACCGCAATCGGTGATCGAGTCCCCAATAAACAGCAATCGGCTTCCAGGTTTCAGCAGCACTAGCCGCTCCCCAACCGACCAGATTCTACGCCGCGGGTGTCATCTGTGGTATCCGCTCTAATGTGCCTGGCCTCCGGTCGCGATGCTCAGGGCACTGCCGGGGACTTGGAGCAACCCCTTCCGGCGGGGTGGGAGCGGCTGGCACCAAGATTGGGCTAGAAAGCCCTGCTCACGGGAGACGCGCCGGGATCGCCGCCTACCTGCCCTGCGGCTTGGGAGTATCGAGGGATCCCCAGGAGGTCGACCTGCTCGCAACACGCTGGGCCGGGAGTTCTCGCAGCGGAGCCAACAGGGGAAGCCGCTGGGAACCCTACCGGGTTTGCGCGGCAGCCGCAGCGGTCAGTCCATCGCCAAGATCCACGATCGGGGCTTCAGCCAAGCCCTGTCGGGCATTGCGTCGCCTACACCTCGCCGGCAGACTGAAATCCCCGCTGGGGGCACAACCCTCGGTCACGGACTCACGGGGCGATGGGTCGTCGCACCCGCGGTCTAACGGGTCACGTCCAAGGCCTCGGGGCAGCGAGCGGTTTCCCTGGACGGTGCTGGACACCTTCGGCCCTGTGTTCTACCCCGGAAAGAATCCGGCGGTCGAGACGATAAGCACGAACAGGGGAACTACGCTGCCGAAGGCGCTGTGCAGGTGGAGGCGGCTCCCTTCAGCCAGGAGGCAGAGGAAGCTGTCCTGGGTTCGGTCCTGATCAACCCCGAGGTCTTCTTCGACGTTGCGCCGTTCCTCCCCCCGGAGGACTTCTACCTTCACCACAACCGATGGATCTGGGAAGCCTTACTGCGGCTGCTGGACCAGCGTCAGCCGATCGACATCCTGACGGTCTCGGAGGAACTGGGGCGGCAGGGGAAGCTGTCGGAGGTGGGGGGTGAGGCCTACCTGACGGGCCTCGTAGCGAGGGTGCCTACCTCGCTTCACGCCGAGGCCTACGGGAAACTGGGGGAGCAGGCCGCCCATCC
>JALHUE010000032.1 GCA_022866145.1 Anaerolineales bacterium
CCCTACGGCTCCGGCCTGGATGAGGCGCCGGAGTTGACCAAGGACCTGCGGCCGGCCTACGCCGGACGCTCGCTGGTGCCAGTAGGGAGCAAGTCCGTCCTCAAGGCGATCGAAACCTACAAGCCCATGCTGACTCTCCACGGCCATATCCATGAAGGCAAGGGGGCGCGCAAGTACGGGCGCACGCTCTGCCTGAATCCCGGCAGCATGTATGAGCAGGGGATTCTGCACGGGGCGTTGGTAGACCTAAAGGAGAAGTCCGTCGGCAACTACGTGCTGACGACGGGCTGACCAGCGCCGGGTGTCCCGGAGGCGGAGGGCCGATGCGCCGCCGGGGGAAGGAGGAGAGTATCGCTCACGAGCGGTCAGGAAGCGGGTCGACGAGAAGTCGTGCGCAGTTCACTGCAGCATGTGGCGCCCGAGCCTGTGGGCGGCACCGCGACGATAGAACCAGCAAAGGAGCTTCTCGATGAGCGAGGCAACTCTGTTCGTACGAAAAGCAAGCGGACTGGTGCGGTCTTGGTCGGTATTTGACGCGTTCATCTACGCCACCTTCTCCATCAACCTAATTACCCTGGGCTTGTTCATCTTCTCATACTGCTGGTACTTTGGCGGGGACCTCGGCACTGCGGTCGTGGTGGGCGGGGTCTTCACCATCTTTGAGGTCATCCTGTATGCCAGCCTGATCTCGGCCATGCCGCGTGCCGGCGGCGACTACGTCTGGCAGAGCCGGATCCTGGGCCGGGGCGTGGGTTTCCTGCTGACGGTCACCGGTTGGTGGTTCATCCTTTGGCTGTGGGTGCCGCTGTACGGCCAGATGCTGGCCTACGAGTTCCTTACCCCGATCACCGCCATCCTGGGCTTCCCGCAGCTGGCGCTTTGGTTCACCACCTACCCCTGGGGCCCGCTGACCAGCATGCTGCTGGTGTGCCTGATCGTGTTCATCTACATCGCCGTCGGCATGAAGTGGTACGCCCGAGTGCAGAAGTTCAGCTTCTACGTCGGCTCGGTCGGCCTGGCGGCCGTGTTCGCCCTGCTGCTGGTCGGCACCCGCGAATCGTTCATTGCCGGCTTGAACACCAACATCCCGGCTCTGTACGGCGTGCCGCAGGCGGACTACTACGCCGCCACGATGGCGGCCGGGCAGGCAGCCGGGGTCACCTTCGGCCAGTTCGGTTCCATCGCCTTCGGGGCGAGTTTCGCTCTGATCCCGATGATCGTATTCTTCAATCTGTGGCCGAACTGGGGCTCGACGCTGTATGGTGAGGTCCGCGGCGCCTCGGACTACAAGCGCAACTTCTGGGGCATGGCGGCCGCCATCGGTGTCACCGCCGGCCTGGCGCTGGTGTTCTTCGCCCTGATCAACAAGACTATGGGCTGGGATTTCTACATGAACGCCAACGGCGCCTTCTGGAGCCACATCTTCTACGGCGCCGAGGTCCCGATCCCGGTCTGGCCATACCCCGTCCAGTTTGCTACCTTCCTGACCACCAGCCGGACGCTGCAGTTCCTCATCGTTCTGGCGGTGAGCTTCTGGTGGTTCGGCTGGTCGGGGACGGTCTTCCTGTCGTCGACGCGGGTGATCTTCGCCGCCGCCCTGGACCGGATGCTGCCGGAATGGGTGTCGAAGATCGAGCC
>JALHUE010000033.1 GCA_022866145.1 Anaerolineales bacterium
ACTGCCGCCGCTGGCTTCCGTGGCCGGGCATCTGCAGGCCGTGCGCTACTGGCCAGCCTACGACAGCGGCAAAGCAGAACGTGACCTTGGCCTCCAGGCGCGTCCGCTGGAGGACACTCTTCGGGATGCCTACATCTGGCTGCAGGCTGAGGGACACGTCCGGCTGAGGCAGACTATGGTATGATGGCGCCGCCGGGCGCGGAAAGCCGGGTAGAGGGCAGAAATGGGACAGCCGGAGAAGATCACGATCATCGAAGGGCCGCCACCAACCTTTGAGATCGTCAGCGATTCCTGGCTGCTGGGCCTGATCGAGGGTCCTTACGCCGGCATGATTGCGATGTGCCGCGTGCGCACCCTCAACGGGCCTGCCTTGGTGGAACGCTGCTATCGCTCCTGGCGCGAATGTGCCCCGATGAACCTCGAATACCGGACGGAGGATGGGCTGACACAAGAAGCGCCCATCGTCGCGGTGCGGTGGGTGGAAGTCTCTGACGGCCACCTGCTGGTTTTGTGGGTCCGGTTGGATGACAGCCGGGCAGAAGTCGAGTTCGGGTTGGACCTGGATGACTCGCTGGATGAAGCGGGGGACGCCGGGCTAGACCCACTGCTCTGACATCGCACTCACCGGCACCACCCCCGAGTTGCTTGCGCTTCATCGCCTGATACGCCCGGCGCGCCAGGTGCGCTCGTCGGTCGCGCGCCCTGTGTCCTCTGGAGGTGAGCCATGGCATGGGAAGAGGGTGTGTTGTTCTGCGATGGTTGCGGCGCCGAGATCACGGGAGCACCCGTGCTGCGGGGCGACAAGTTCCACTGCTGTGAGGACTGCGCCGAGGGGCGCGAGTGTGAGTGCGCCTTGGTCTTCGAAGAGGATCGCCGCGCCTCAGGCGGGGAGGCGCCAGCCGACTGAGGCGAACTGCGCTTCGGACTGCCTGCCCGGCGGGCTGGACGCACAGTCGCAGACCCGAATCTCGATGCACGATCGGTTCGTGGCCTTGCTTTCCGAGGGGAACCCAAGCCGCGACGGCCGGGCCAACGAGGTGGCGTGCATCGTGGGCGAGCGCCCCAAGTTCCTGCCCGGCCGGGTCGAAGCCCTTGAGTCTCCCAATACTTCGGTCCGCGGGCACGCCGTCGATGCCCTGGAGAAGCTGGCCCGAACCTCCCCAGTTGAAGTTGCAGCCTGGCTTCCCCAGATTGCCCGAGCGGCGCAGCGCGCCGAAGTGCCCATGGTTCGCTGGCATCTGCCGCGGCGGCGCTCGGGGATCTCTCGCTGCTCCCGCACAGCGTGCCGAGGGCACGGCGAGCCCAGGCCGCGCGCTGGCTGACCAACCCCGAATCTTCCCTTCCCGCCTCTTGGGTCAGGAGGGCTCCCCGCCCGCAGGGCTGACTCCCGCCGTCCATCCGACCGCCAGGTTAGAGCTGGCTTGGCCGAACGGAACCGTGCGAGAGACAGCGGAGTCTGGGTGAGCCCCAGACCCCGCTGTGCGCCCTGCCTCGTTTCGTCGGGCGGCGTGCGGCTGCGGACTAGGTCCCGAGGCGGCTGCGCTCCTGCTCTGCCACCTCGTCATCGAGCTTGCGGTACAACGGCTGCGGCGGCTGCAGGCGCTGCCCGGGCATCAGCTGACTCGGAGCCCAACGTCCGCTCGCTTGGTCGGCGACGTACACCAGCGCCTGGTGGTCGCGGGTCTCTTCGGCGTATGTCTGGATCTGCAGGTGTCCCTGAAGCCGGCCGGCATAGCCGAGGGCGGCATGCAGGCGCTCACTGGAGAAGGGCAGGAACGGTGAGAGCAGGATCTTGAGCGAATCGATGGCCCGCAGGGCGGTATAGACCGTGGTCTCGGCCGCGGGGCGATCGGTCTTGATCACGCTGAACCAGGGAGCGCGATCCAGGTAGCCGTTGACGGCCCGCGCCAGAGCCAAGGCCTCGCTCAAGGCTTCGCGCAACCGCACGGCCTCGATCAGGCCCCCGACGAGCTCGAACCCGGCCTCGACGCGCTCGAGCAGCTCCACGTCAGCGAGGCGAAGAGATCCCGGGGCGGGGACCTGACCTTCCCAGTGTTTGTAGGCAAAGGAGAGTACGCGGTTGGCCAGGTTGCCCCAGGTGGCGACCAGCTCATCGTTGTTGCGGCGGACGAACTCCTCCCAGGAGAAGTCGGAGTCGCGGGTTTCCGGCATCAGGCAGGCGACATAGTAGCGAATTGGGTCGGGATCGAAGCGCTGCAGGATGTCCGGAAGCCAGATCGCCCAGTTGTGGCTCTTGCTGAACTTGGCACCCTCGACGTTCATGAATTCATTGGCGGGAATGTCGTACGGCAAGTTGAACCGGCGGTCATGGTCGGCCTCATCGAGGCGTTCGGCGCCCAGCAGTTCGGCTTGCCAGATCACGGTATGGAAGGGGATGTTGTCCTTGCCGAGAAAGTTGTAGATGCGCGCCTCGGGGGCGTACCACCAATCTTTCCAGGCCTCCGGCTGGCCGGTGTTGTGGGCCCACTCCACCGTGGCGGTAAGGTAGCCCATTACCGCCTCGAACCAGACGTACAGCGCCTTCTCTTGCCAGCCGGGCAGCGGCACTCGCACGCCCCATTCGATGTCGCGGGTTACGGGGCGGCCCTTCAGGCCCTCCAGGACATAGTTGCGGGCAAAGTTGATGACGCTCGGGCGCCAGTGATCGGCGTGCGACTCGAGATAGGCAAGCAGCCGCTCGCTGAACGCCGGCAGGTTCAAATAGAAGTGCTCGGTCTCGCGAATGACCGGGGAGGAGCCATCGACCTTGCTGACCGGATGGATCAGGTCCACTGCGTCGAGGAGCGAACCGCACTTGTCGCACTGGTCGCCGCGCGCCGCCTCGTAGGCGCACACCGGGCAGGTCCCCTCGACATACCGGTCGGCCAGGAACCGCTGTTGGGACTCGGAGTACAGCTGGCGCTGGGTGTCGAGGAACAAATGGCCGTTCTGATGCAGGCGCAGGAACAGAGCCTGGGCGAGGCGGTGGTGGTTCTCGGTGTCGGTGTGAGTGAACAGGTCGAAGCTAATGCCGGTCGCCTGCAGGGTATCCAGGAAGCGGTGGTGATAGTGCTCGAAGAGGGAGCGCGGGGACTGCCCGCGCTTGTCGGCCTCGATGGTGATCGGCGTGCCGTGAGCATCGGAGCCCGAGACCATCAGGACGCGGTTGCCCTTGAGGCGATGATAGCGGGCGAAGATGTCGGCCGGCAGATAGGCGCCGGCCAGGTGCCCGACGTGCAGGTCGCCATTGGCATACGGCCAGGCGACGGAGACGTGAATGGTGGCGGTCATGCTCGGCCTCGATTTCATTGGGGTTGGCCCCGATCGTTCAGGCGCCGACCGAGATTCGCGATTGTAGCATGCGGACTCGTTCGGGCTGCACAAGACAAACCGCCAGCCTGGGCTGGCGGGAGAGAGGCCGGGGCAAGGGCGCAGTCAATCCGATGGACCCGATCCCATCGGCCCCGGCACTCCAGGCATGGCCATAAGCGTGAAAGCTCTCTGCGGTCGGGCGATCATGCTTGCTCCCCGGTGCGAATTGTACACCTCCTGGCTGGGCGTCAGATTCATGCGGCCGGCTGCAAGGCGTCGACCTTGGCGGCGAAGATGAAATCCGTCTCGCTCAGCCCGCCGATCTTGTGAGTCCAGAGCGCGACCTGCACCCGCCCCCAGCTCAGGCACAAGTCTGGATGATGATTGACCTTTTCGGCCAGTTCGCCCACCTGATTGGTGAACGCCAGCGCCTGGCGAAAGTCCTTGAAATGGAACTCTTTGGAAAGGTGGTGCTCGTCGACGACCTGCCAGCCCCCACCCAGGCGCTGCGCCCACCGCACGAGCTCTTCACCCTTCATCGGCGGAATCCCGCCCTTGCATGGAATGCACTCCAGTGCCGCCAGATCGGATTTCATGGAAACCTCCTGGGGCGTTGCCGGGTCTCGTGAATGGACTGCCCCCGGGACAAGCCAAGGCGCAGGAGAAGGTCGGCCATGCCGGCAGAAGGCGCCGCCCGGCCTCGGGTCGCGGAGGGAGAGGCGCAGCCCGTCTGGGCCACAGCACCTGCCAAAGGTCCGTTCAAGCCTGGTAGAGAGGCATTCCCGGCTCGATGCTCTCGGCCCGGCTGGCGATTCTGCGAGCCGCGCCGCCCGCCATCGCGGCCCATCCTACGCCTGCGGCTCATGGTGCTGGGCCCGAATCCCCTCGATCACTTCGGCGGCTAGCTCATATCGCTGCAGGGCGGGCATCAGGAAAACCCCCTGGAGGCGAGGTGAAAGAGCGGCGGCCGTCTCCAGCGCCAGCTGCACGCCAGTGTCGGACGGGGAAGAGGAAGCCGCCATGCGCTGAAGGACTCCAGCCGGGAGGTGGACGCCGGGGACCTCGTGCTGCAGAAAGGCGGCGTGCCGTTCGCTGACCAGCGGCAGGATCCCGGCCAGGATTGGCAGACGCAGTTGGCCGTAGGTGCGGGCATAGGCCTCGAGGAACTCCAAGGCGGCGTCGGGATCGAAGACCGGCTGGGTGAGGGCGAAGCCGGCGCCGGCGGCGATCTTCTTCTGCAGGGCGCGCATCTCACGCTTCGGGTCGGATGGGGTCAGATTGAGGGCGCAGCCGCAGAAGAAGGTGGTGGCTTCGCCCAGCCGCCCTCCGGCTTGATCGAGCCCGGCGTTGAGGTTGTCCCGGATCAGCCGGATCAAGCCGGAAGGAACCAGGTCGACGTTGTCCATTGCGCTTGGGAAGTCGCCGATCGAGGCCGGGTCTCCCATGACGATCATCACATTCCGGATCCCCAGGGCGTGAACGGCGAGCAGATCTCCCTGGATGCGCAGCAGGTTGCGGCCGCGGGTGGGGAAGTGCAGGATGGTCTCGCGGCCGACCTGTTGCTGGACGAGATAGCTGATGGCCCACGGGCTCATGCGCAGCCGGGCCATCGGACTGTCAGCGACAGTCAGGGCGTCGGCGCCGCTCTCGGCGAGCAGGTGGGCGGCAGCCAGGATCTTCTGCGTCGAGAAGCCTCGCGGGGGATCGAGTTCGGCGACGATGAGGAAGCGGCCGGCGCCCAGAGCGCTGGCCAGATCGGTTGGACCCTCCTCCGGCAAGGGTTCCTCGGAGATGGCTGGAGCCGGAATCGACCAGGCTTGGGCCGCGGCCGGCGGGGCATCCAGGGCGTGCCGCATGGCCGCCAGGTGTTCGGGGGTTGTGCCGCAGCAGCCGCCGAGCAGGCGGACGCCCTGCTGCTGGAAGGCCGGCACGTAGCCGGCAAAGTAGTCCGGGGTTGCGGGATACAGGATGCGTCCCCCCGAACGCTCGGGCCAGCCGGCATTGGGCATAGCCAGCAGCAGAGCATCGGCCGCGGTCTTGCGCATCTGGTGCACGACGCGCAGCAGCTGGGAGGGGCCTTCTGAGCAGTTGGCGCCGAGCAGGTCGGCACCGGCGGCGTGAAGTACGGCCGCCGCTTGCTCGGGTGAGTCGCCCAGCATGGTGCGGTCGTCCCGGGTGAAGGTCAGGCTGGCGGCGACCGGCAAGTCGCAAATTGTGCGGGCGGCCTCGAGCGCCAGACGCAGCTCGCGCAGATCGCTGAAGGTCTCGAGAATCAGCAGATCGATCCCGCCTGCAACCAGGGCTTCGATCTGACGGCGAAAGGCCGTTGCCGCCGTTTCAGCCCGCACCCGGCCATAGGGGGCGAGGCGCACGCCGAGGGGACCGATGCTGCCCGCCACCCACATCTCGCGTCCGGAGGCCTGGGCGGCCTGACGGGCGAGCCGAACACCGGCGGCGTTGATCTCCTCCAACCGGTCCTGCAGATTGAAGGCGGCGAGCTTGAAGGCGTTCGCTCCGAAGGTGTTGGTCTCAAGCAGGTCGCAGCCGGCGGAGGCATAGGCCTGGTGGATCGCGAGCACTCCCTCCGGCCGCTGGAGGTTGAGGGCATCCAGGCAGGCATGTCGATCGGCGCCGCGGGCATGCAGCATTGTGCCCATCGCTCCGTCGGCGAGGACAAGCCGGCCTTGCTGAAGTGCGAGGCGGATCGGACCTGGATCCGACATCGTATGACTCCTGCGTTGGGGCCCGCAGGGCGCAGTCGGCGGCGCGCGCCCTAGGGCCGTCAGTTGAGGCCGAATCGGGGTCGGGTTGAATCGGCCTGCCCTCACCGCGGGGACAGGCGCCCGTCATTGTCAGGCACGCCCCGCCGGAAGTCAATGTCTTGGCTCACTTGGGCCGGTGGATGCCACTTGGCCGAGGCGCGTGAGGTCCCGAGAGGATTCGTACCGGGGGTGCGGAGCCCGCGCCCTGAGGACGGACAGATAGTGAAGGGGTAGGGCTCACCCGTTCCAGCCTCGGTCGCGGGCGGACTGCGCCGGGGTGGGGGTAGACTGCGGCCGTCCAGGGAGACCCCCGGCCGCATGCGAGGCTGACTATGCGCGAGGTGGTAGCCAAACCTCGGACTGCTGGGCGGTGTCAACACCGGAGCCGGGACGGAATTTGACCTCAGCCTGGGCTTGTGCTAGGCTGGTAGCCGATCTATGCGGGCCGGTGCTTAGGATTGCCTGGAGGAGCCGTGTCGGGGGTGCAGCCGCACCTTCTGCCCGGCTTCTTTGGTTGATGGACCCGCAGGGAACGCCAAGGAGGAGAAGATGTCCGACGAACGACTGCAGGGTGCCGTCAAGTGGTTCAGCCGGGTGAAAGGCTACGGCTTCATCACCCCAGACGGCCAGGAGAAGGAAATCTTCGTTCACTTCAGCGGCATTGAAGGAGAGGGATTCCGCAATCTCGAAGAGGGCGAGCGCGTTTCCTTCGTCGTCGAGGAGACCCCCAAAGGACCGCAGGCGGCGCAGGTTCGTCCGCTCCCGGCAGAAGAAACCTAGGCGGCCAGCGGCTGGCGCCCGCTGGCCGCCCGCAGGCAGAATCCGACTGCTACAATAGCCGTGTGGGGACGCTGTTTCTCGTAGCCACCCCGATCGGGAACCTGGAAGACATCACGCTGCGCGGCCTGCGCCTGCTCTCTCAGGTCGGGTTGATCGCGGCGGAAGACACGCGCCGGACGCGCCAACTGCTGACTCACTTTCAGATCGTGACCCCTGTGATCAGCTATCATGAGCACAACAAGCTGGCCCGGCTCGACCGGATTCTGCAGGCCCTCGAGCTCGGCGATGTAGCCCTGGTGACGGACGCCGGCACACCCCTGATCTCAGACCCGGGGCACGAACTGGTGCAGTCCGTGCTGGCTGCCGGGCACGACGTCAGCCCAGTGCCCGGAGCGTCGGCCGTGATCAGCGCCCTGGTGGTCTCGGGCCTGCCGACGGACAGTTTCGTCTTCCTCGGATACCTGCCGCGCCGCGCCGTCGAGCGGCGGCGCTGGCTGCGGGACCTCGCCCACGAAACCAAAACCCTGGTGCTGTTCGAGGCGCCTCATCGGCTGAGGGCGAGCCTGCAGGACCTGAGGGATACCCTGGGGGCTGACCGGCCGGCGGTCGTTTGCCGCGAACTGACCAAGATCCATGAGCAGGTGGTACGCGGGGATCTGGCAACGCTCCAGCAGCACTTTGAGCGCAACGAGCCGCGCGGAGAGTGCACGCTGGTGATCGCCGGAGCACAGCCGGCGCAGCCTGCGTGGGACGCAGCCCAGGTGCGGCAGGCTGTGGAGCGGCACAGACAGCAGGGGATGACCGCCTCCCAGGCGGCGCGCACTGTGGCGGCGGAAAGCGGGCTGCCGCGGGCGACGGTGTACCAAATGGCGATGGAGGAGCGATGAACCTCGACGACCTCGGGCACTTCGCCAGCCTGGATCCACAGGGCATGCTGCAGCACATCGATGGCCTCCCTGGACAGCTCGAAGCCGCCTGGGGATTGGGCCAGGGCCAGCCGTTGTCGGATAAACGCCAGCCGCACCAGGCGGTGCTGGCAGGCATGGGCGGGTCAGCCATTGGGGCGGACCTGGCTTGCGCCTACGCTGCGCCGCTGTCGCCGATCCCGCTGATGGTGTGGCGCGACTATGGTCTGCCCGCCTGGGCGAGTGGCCCGGAGACGCTGGTAGTCGTGTCATCCCATTCGGGCAACACCGAAGAGGCCCTCTCCGCCTATGCTGCCGGCCGCCAGGCACAGGCCCGCCTCCTGGCCATCACCACTGGAGGGGAGCTCTCCCGACGCGCCGAGGAAGACGGTGTCGATGTCTGGCGCTTTGTCCACCGGGGTCAGCCGAGGGCGGCCGTCGGCTTCTCGTACGGGCTGGTCCTGGCCGCGCTGCACAGGTTGGGTGTGTTGCCCCACCCGGGGGAGGAATTGGCC
>JALHUE010000034.1 GCA_022866145.1 Anaerolineales bacterium
GAGATCGGCGCCGAGACCAGCGCCGCCACGATCCCGGTGATCAGGCCCCCGAGCAGCCACAGACCCAGGCGCTTGAACCAGCCCCATTGGGCGAACAGGCCGGCCATCAGGCCGATAATTCCGGCTACGATCGCAAAGGCGGCTGCGAAGGGCGCCAGGCCGGTCAGGGTCCAGATCACGTTCGCTAGAATGCCGGTGACCAACCCAGCTAGCGGGCCGGCCAGCACGGCCACCAGGATCGTGCCGATGGAGTCCAGGTAGACCGGCAGCTTGAGGGCCACCACCAGCTGACCGACCACGATGTTAATTGCGATCGCGACCGGGATCAGGACCAGGGTGACAGTCGTGAAGTCGCGTCGGATGCGGTCCATGTCCAGTCCTCCAGCGAGACGAATCGCCTGTACTATACCCGGGATCCCCGGCCTTCGTCTAGAACCGCAGCGGGGCTATAATTCCGACGAAGGCCGTCCTTATTGGCCTTCCCCGGCAGTCCGCACGCCGAAAGGGCGAGGAGGCAGCATGCTACAGGCCGACCGGGTCGTTCGCTCCACCTGTCCATTCTGCGGCGTCGGCTGCCAGCTCGAATTGCATGTGAAGGACGGCACGATTCTGCGGGTGCAGGCGCCGTTCGAGGCTGCCCCCAACTACGGCATGCTGTGCGTCAAGGGGCGCTTCGGGACCGACTACGTCTCCCACCCCAGCCGTCTGACCCAGCCCTTGATCCGCACCAACACCGACCAACCCCGCTCCGCCGAACCGATCTGGCGCCCGGCTTCCTGGGAGGAAGCCCTCGACCTGGTGACCTCGCGCCTGGCAGAGATCGTGAGCCAGTCAGGTGGGGACGCCGTGGCCACCTTCGCCTGCGCCAAGGCCACCAACGAGGACAACTACCTGCTGCAGAAGCTGACACGGGCCGTGCTGGGGACGAACAACGTCGATCACTGCTCGCGCCTGTGCCATGCCGGGAGCGTTGCCGGATTGCAGCTGGCCATCGGCTCCAGCGCCATGAGCAACTCGATCGCCGAGATGGAAGATCTGGACGTGTTCATCGTCACCGGCTCGAACACCACTGAGACCCATCCGGTGATCAGCAACTTCCTCAAGCGCGCCGTGCGCCGCAACCATGCCCGGCTGATCGTGATCGACCCGCGCAAAATCGAGATGACCGAGTTTGCCACGCTCTGGCTGCGTCAGCGCCCGGGCACGGACGTTGCCGTCTGGCAGGCGATGGCGAACGTCGTCGTGCGCGAGAAGCTGTACAACCCGACGTTCATCCACGAGCGCACCGAGGGTTTCGCGGAGTACGTCGAATCCCTGGAGGCGTTCACCCCGGAGTGGGCTGAGTCGGTGAGCGGCGTGCCCGCCGACGCCATCCGGGAGGCAGCCCGCCTATACGCCGGCGCCCGGGCCGCGGCCGTGTACTGGGGCATGGGCATCAGCCAGAGCACCCACGGCACCGACAACACGCTGGCGATTACCAACCTGGCCTTGCTGTGCGGCCAGATTGGTCGGCCCGGGACTGGCCTGAATCCGCTGCGCGGTCAGAACAACGTCCAAGGCTGTTCGGACAGTGGCGCCCTGCCGTACGTGTTCACCGCTTATCAGCGAGTCGATGACCCGGAGGTGCGTGCCCGCTTCGGCGGCGAATGGAGGCGGCCGCAGCTGAATCCCGCCCCCGGTCTGATGATCACCGAGTTGATGGATGCCGCCTTGTCCGGCGCCGTGCGGGCGTTCTACGTCATGGGAGAGGACCCGCTGACCAGCGAGCCCAATCTAAACCATGCCCGGCACGCCATGGACCATCTGGACTTCGTCGTCTGCCAGGACATCTTCCTGACGACGACCGGCCGGGTGGCGGATGTTATCTTGCCCTCGACTTCGTTCGCCGAGAAAGATGGCACCTTCACCAACTCCGATCGCCGGGTGCAGCGCGTGCGGGCGGCCGTGTCCCCTGTGGGCGATAGCCGGCCCGATTGGCAGATCATGTGCGACCTGGCCCGGCGCCTGGAAGCAGCCCTCGGGCAGCACCCGAGCGCCGGCTGGGACTACCGCCACCCGGCGGAGATCTGGGAGGAGATGCGCCGGGTGACGCCGGATTTCGCCGGGATCACCTACGACCGGCTGCAGGCCGAGGGCGGCGTGCACTGGCCGTGCCCGTCGCTCGATCATCCCGGCACGCCCTACTTGTTCGCCGACGATTTCCCCATCGGGCGCGGGCGCTTCTGGAGGCTGGAATACGGGACGGAGAGCGAGCTGCCCGATCCCGAGTACCCATTCCTACTGTCGACCGGGCGCGTGTTGTATCACTGGCATGGTGGGGCGATGAGCCGACGCTCGAAGCTGGACGAGGTCTGGCCGGAGGCCACGGTCGAGGTGCATCCGGCGGACGCGTCCCGCCTGGCCGTCGCCACCGGGGACTGGCTGCGGGCGACCTCCCGCCGCGGATCGATCGGCCTGCGGGCGATGGTCACCGAACGTTCGCCCGAAGGCGTCGCCTTCATCCCCTTCCATTTCGTCGAGGCTGCCGCCAATGTGCTGACCCATGACCGCCTCGACCGGCGGGCCAAGATCCCGGACTTCAAGGTGTGCGCCATTCGCCTCGAGAAGATTGACCCGCCCTCGGGCCGCGACCCGGCCACCGATCAGCCGCTCACCGCGCGGGGGGCGATCAAGGACCCGGCGGTCCTGGTGCACTAGCACCGGCGGGAAGCCAGCCCGCTAGCCCCAATTGGCCGCCACAGGTGGCTCCCCGTCCGTGGCGCGGGAAAGGCTGCAGGCCGGTCGGGCGGGGCGTCGGTTGCGCTGCCGGCGGTGATATACTCACTCAGTGAGTATGCATGGCCGCCTCTGCCGCTCGCGCCAGTGACCTATCGCCGGAGTTCGTCCTGCTCGGCCTGCTCCGCCAGCGTCCCGCCCACGGCTACGAGCTGCACCAGCGGCTGTCGGCCGACCTCGGCGGGCTGTGGCACCTCAGTCAGTCGCAGGCCTACAGCACCCTCAAGCGGCTAGAGGCGCGCCGATGGATCACCGCCAGCCCGCATCCCCAGCCTAACCTGCCTGACCGGCGGCTGCTGCGGCTGACGCCCGAAGGCCGG
This sequence comes from Anaerolineales bacterium, assembly GCA_022866145.1. NCBI lineage: Bacteria > Bacillati > Chloroflexota > Anaerolineae > Anaerolineales > Anaerolineales bacterium. The sequence goes on from JALHUE010000034.1 coordinate 3,096, forward strand.
CGGCGTTTCCACGACTGGCTCCACACCCCGACCAGCAACAGCGTTCGCGCCATCCGCGTGGA
>JALHUE010000035.1 GCA_022866145.1 Anaerolineales bacterium
TCGCTCAACATCACGCCTCTCAAAATGGCCGACAAGGCGACCCGCGGCGTGGCGATTGTTCTAGAAGACCTGACCGAGAAACGCAAACTGGAGGCGCAGCGTCGGCTTTTCGAGCGCATGGTTTCCCCGGCCGTGATCAGCCAGCTCGACCCCGACAGCCTGCACCTCGGAGGCCGCCGGGCGGACATCACGACCCTCTTTGCCGACATCCGCGGCTTCTCGCTGTTCAGCGCCACCAACAACCCGGAAGTGCTGGTGCGCGTCCTCAATCTCTACCTGGCAGCGGCGGCCGAGGCCGTGCTGCAGGAAGCGGGGACCATCGACAAGTTTCTCGGAGATGGATTGATGGCCTGGTTCAACGCGCCGATCCCTCAGTCTGACCACACCCTGCGGGCGATCCGCTCGGCGCTGGCCATCCGCCAGGCCGTTCAGGAGGTCCGGGCCAAACTGCCGCGCCAGTTCCATCTGTCGTTCGGCGTGGGCATGCACTACGGCGAGGCGATCTTGGGCCTGGTGGGCACCCACAATCGGCTGGACTACACGGCCATCGGGGACAGCGTCAACACGGCCAAGCGACTGCAAGAACAGGCCGCCGAGGGCCAGATCCTGTTGACGCAGGCGGTGGCTTCCCGGGTGCGCGACCAAGTCGAATTGCAGGCGTTGGGGGCACTGCGGATGAAGGGGCGGGAGGAGCCGGTCGAAGTCTACGAGCTCCTTGGCCCGCGTCTATCCGAGCCGCGCGCCGGCTCACCGGCGGCGGCCTAGCTCGCGGGCTCGAGCCGGCCGGTCAGGCCCTCAGAGTAGGCAAACAGCGCCGGCGTCCCGCCGGTATGCCAGAACAGCACCCGTTCCTGGCGGCCAATCTGGCCGGATTGAATCAGGTCCAGCATCGCCCCGGCTGCCCGCCCGGTGTACACCGGATCGAGAAGGATGCCCTCGAGGCGGGCGAACAAGCGGATCGCCTGGCGTTCGAGATCGCCGACCACGGCGTACCCCCCGCCGCGGAACTGGTCCATCACCTGGATCTCCTCCGGCAGGAACGACCCGGGCCGCCCCAGAAGCTGGCCGACCGAGGTTGCCAAGTCGGCGACGCCGAGGCGGAGGGCGGCCGCCGGCGGCTCGACGCTGATGCCGAGGATCTGGCTGCGCAGTCCACCCCAGCGGGCGCCGGCCACCAGCCCGGCCTGGGTGCCGCCGGAGGAGCTGGCAAACAGGATTCGATCAAAGTCCTCCCCCTGAGCCTTGAGCTCCAGCGCCGCCGCGGCGTAGGCACTGGCGCCCAGCGCATTCGAACCACCGTACGGGATGCGGTACACACGCCTCCCCTGGCTCTGCAGCTGGGCGATTTCCTCCTCCAAGACCGATTCCGGATCAAGCGCCTCTGTCCACCGCACTCGCGCCCCGAGCAGGCGATCCAGGAGCAGGTTCCCGGTCTCCGTCGGGGCCGGTGGACCGTGCAACACCAGCACGCAATCCAGGCCGCAGCGAGCGGCTGCGGCCGCCGTCTGGCGGCAGTGATTGGACTGGACCGCGCCCCGGGTGACGAGCACCTCCGCCCCCTGCGCCACTGCCTCCGCCAGGAGGTAGGACAGCTTGCGGGTCTTGTTGCCGCCGAAGGCCAGCCCGGTCAGATCGTCGCGCTTGATGAACACTTGCGGCCCGCCCAAATGCCGGCTGAGCCGCTCCAGCGGGTGCATCGGCGTGGGCAGCACGGCCAGAGGCAAGCTGGGCAAGTCAATGCGCATTGTCTTTCCTCCGCTATCCTCGTGCACCGATCTTGCCCTCGAGCAGCCTACCCCAGACTGCGCTCGGTGGCAGAAAAACCCCGACGGCGCATCACCCCTAAGGCCAGTGGCGCGACGACATGATACAGCCAATACAGCCCCGGGCGGCGGGTGGTGTCGAGTGAGCCCAAACTGCATTGCAGCCGGGCGCCGAAGCCCTGCTTGAATCGGTAGACGCCCCACAGGGGATCGGAAGGTGCGATCCGATCGGGCGCGCCCCAGAAGTCGTAGCGCTTCAGCCCCCGCCCCCGCGCCCAGCGGATGGCTTCCCACTGCAGGAGATGGTTGGGCATCATCTCGCGGTGCTGGCTGGTCGACATGCCGTACAGGTACCAGGCCGTCTCGCCGAATGTGAACAGGACCAAGCCGGCGATGGCGGTCCCATCGACCTCTGCCACGAACAACTGTGCCCGTCCGCTTTCTTGGAAGTCGCCCCACAAAGCGTGATAGTAGGACGGCTCGCGGATCACGAAGCGGTCGCGCAGCGAGGTCTCGGCGTACATGCGGTAGAGCAGGTCGACGTCCGAGGCTGTGCCCAGGCGGACGGTCACCGCGTGGCGCTGGGCGAGGCGGAGGTTGTAGCGAGTCTTCTGGTGCATGGCCGCCAGCAACACGGCTTCACTGCCTGCCAGGTCGAGGACGAAGGTGTTGCGGAATTGGACCTGCTCGCGCCCTGGCTGCCAGCCGCACTGCCGAAGGTCATCCAGCATACCCGGGAGAGATTCGCCAGCCGAGGGGTCATCCGGGCAGCGGGTGGGGATCTCCGGATCGATGCGCAGCATGACCACGCCGGATTCGCCGGCCAGCTTCGCCAGGTCAGTCAGCACAACCCGGCGGAGCGACGGGTCGGTCCAGTCCACCAATGGACCGCGGGGGCAGTACAGCAGTCGCAGGCCGGCGAGACGCCCGGACCGGCGCTCCAAGACCTGGGCGGCGGCGCGGAAGGTGCCATCGGGCTGGCGCCAGGCCAGCCGGCGCGGCTGCCAGCCGTAGCCGGCCTTGAACTCGCCCCACTCCCAACTCTGCAGAACATGGCTGCCCGGCAGAGCTGCGACGCCGGCATTCCAGAGCCGGCGATCCTCAACGATAGCGGCGGCGAGGGTCATCCTTCCATGCGCCTCCAGCGGGCCAGGAGCCGATAGGCCTGATAGGGAGCCGGGCGGTAGACGCGATCCCAGGCGCCGATCCCGCGCTTCAGCTCCCCTCCGAAACCGCGCTTGAAGCGATACA
>JALHUE010000036.1 GCA_022866145.1 Anaerolineales bacterium
AGCGTCCAAGGGGGAGTCGAGTGGGGCGCGCATGGACTGGCCTATCCACTCAATGTTCCCCTCCAGATCGGGCTCTTCCGGCTGGTGACAGAAGACTGGATTCCGATTTCGAAAGTTCTTTTCCCGCTCTACTATGGCTCCTTGCTGGTGGGGATCGCCGACTTCCTCTTGCGCGGCGGGTATCGGAGACTACATGTGCTCCTGGCCGTAGCTCTGCTGGCGGTTGTGCCCCTCGTCCAATTCCACGGCATCCTGGCCCTTGCCAACCTGCCGCTCTCGGTCTACCTCGTGCTGGGGTCCTTGCTTGCGGTGGAGGCCATCGGGGGTAGTTCGCCCGGAATGTACGCGCTTTCAGGGATGATGTTCGCTCTGGGTGCATGGACGCGAGCCGAAGCGGTGATCTACGCCGCCAGCTTGATCGCGATCCTGGCTGTGCTGGGTCGGGTGTATTCGGCGGACAGGCGGCGGTTTCTCCTGGTGTGGATCACCCCGCTGCTGGTCGTGTCCTGCCTGTGGCTGGGTTTCGCCCACGGCAGTGTGGCCAGCAGCCACCTCGGGGAAGCCGTGGGCGTCTTCTCAGAGTCGGTCGAGGCGGACCGCGTGGGTCTTGGCCCCTTCGGGACACTGTTGGCGGCGTTCTCGGCCACCGCCCTCCACAAGGAACGGTGGGGCGCGCTGCTGCCTGCGCTCGGAATCCTCGCCCTGTTGGGGCTGGTCGGAGGCCGGCGGAAAGGCGGAGCAGACCGCGGTTGGCTGCTGGTTGCCGGGCTGGCCCTGACGCTGGAAGTCGTGGCGATCTTCTTCATTCGGTCCTACAGCCGAGCCGATTTCACGATCCTGGTGAGCCGGGCCATCCACCGCCATCTGATGCCGGCCTTCCTTCTTCTCTTCGTCGGGGTCGGAATGACCGCCCTGCCGCGAGACACTGATGTTGCAGCTGGCATGGCCAGGCCGGCCGGCACGGCCGACGGAGGCAGCTGACGCAGGTCGGCACCGCCAGACCATGGACCAGCGCATGGAAGCAACCAGCCCTCCCCTCCGGAACGACCGGCGGGGCCTCAAGGCAAGTGCACGGCCAGGCTGTCGCCAAGTGAACCGAGGTCGCCCATGACCAAGCTCGTCATCCAGGTCCCATGCTTCAATGAAGAGGACACCCTGCCGCGCACGCTGGAGGATCTTCCCGGCAGGGTGGATGGCTGCGATCAGGTTGAAGTCCTGATCGTCGATGACGGCAGCACCGACCGGACGGTCGAAGTCGCCCGCAACGCCGGCGTGCAGCACATTCTCCAGCTGCCGCGCAATCGCGGCCTGGCGGGTGCCTTCGCCTCGGGATTGAATCGGGCGCTCGAGCTGGGAGCGGATGTGATCGTCAATACAGACGGCGATCATCAGTACCAGGGGAGGTATATCCCCAATCTGGTGCAGCCCATCCTCGACGGCCGAGCCGACGTCGTCGTCGGCGACCGGAGGATCGGACAGCGGAAAGGCTACCCGCGCTTCAAGCGTTGGCTGCAGCAGACCGGGAGCAGAGTGGTGGGGTGGACCTCCGGATTGGATGTGCCGGACGCGACCAGCGGCTTCCGAGCGTTCAGCCGGGAGGCCGCCCTCAGGGTTGTGATTCACACCGGTTATACCTACACGGCGGAAACGCTGATCCAGGCCGGCAAGACCGGCCTGGCGGTGGCGTTCGTCCCGATCGAAATCAACGAACAGTTGCGCGAATCGCGGTTGATCAAGAGCGTACCGGGCTTTGTTGTCAAGTCGGCGGCGGCGATCCTGCGCATCTTCCTGATGTATGAGGCGCTGCGGGTGTTTGTCATCATGGGGTCGTTGATGATCGGCGGTGGGCTGCTCCTGGCGGGGAGATACGTCTACTTCTTTGCAGTTGGTGAAGGGCAGGGGCACGTCCAGTCACTGATCCTGGCCACGATCCTGATCCTGATGGGCTTCCTCTCCTTCATGCTGGGGATGCTCGCCGATCTGATCGCCAAGAACCGGCGCCTGAATGAGGAGACCTTGTACCGG
>JALHUE010000037.1 GCA_022866145.1 Anaerolineales bacterium
ACGTCTCAACGACGCTGAGCATCCCATTGCTGCGGTTCAGCCCAATCGAGTTGTCCGCCGGTCCGCCGCGCAGTTGAACGACGACGCCTTCCCCACCCAGCCGATCGGCGATGTATTGGCCGTCCTGGACTCCAATGGTGAAGTTGTCCGGGCCAATGTAGGACGTGTAGGCACCCGCGCTGCCCTTACCAAACTGGCGATCGACGAGCACGGTGGGGATACCTTCCGCGGCCAGGGCATCCAGCGCCGCCGGAGCCTCCTCGAGCCATGCGCCCGAGACGATGACCCCATCGACTCCCTGTGCGATCAGGTCCTCAATATCGGACTGGAACTTGGCAGCGTCGCCATCGGCATTGGTGGAGATGATCGTGACGTTGGAGTATGGTTTCGATTCCCCCAACACAGCGTCGTTCATTCCGATGAAGTACGGGCAACACTGAGAGAAATTGGCCACCCCGATCTTGAGCGGCTTTGCGCCTGCTTCAGGCGCCGCCGTTGGCGCAGCCTGCCCGCAGGCTGCCAGCGCCACTGCCAGGATCACAACGATGGTCAGTACGAGATTGCGTTTCATCGAACAATCCTCCTCTTCGCTCGGTTCTGGATGGATCGGCTTAGGATGGGGCAGAACGTAGCTCTTCTCCTCACCTCCTTCCGCTCAGCCTGGATCAAGGCTGGCCGGTGGCCAGACAGGATGCTGGCTATTGCTGCTTGCGTCGCGCCAGGACCGCGACCAGGATGATCACGCCTTTGAAGATCTGCTGATAGTAGGACTGCACGTTGAACAGATTGAGCAAGTTGTCGATCATGCCGAGCGCCACAACCCCGCCCAGGGTGCCGAAAACGCTTCCACCGCCGCCGCCCAAGATGGCGCCGCCGATGACGCAGGCGGCAATGGCGTCCAACTCGAACCCCCCGCCCACGCTGGGCTGCGCGATCCCCAGGCGGGAGGCCAGGATCACCCCCGCCAATGCGGCGAAGAGGCCGGAGATCATGTAGGCCAGGAAGATGTGCCAGGTGACGCTGATCCCCGCCAGGCGTACGGCTTCCTCGTTTCCACCGATAGCCACGATGGCGCGCCCGGCCTTGGCCCGATTGAGGAAGAACCAGACGATTGGATAGCAGGCGAGCATGATCAGAGCGGACACAGGAAATGGGCCTATGAAGCCGGCTCCGAGAACCGCGCGGAAGGCCGGATCCGAGGGCGTGATCGGGATGTCTGAATACACGAAGACCAGCCCGCGGATGGCTATCATCGACGCCAGCGTGACAATGAAAGGCTGCAACTTGAAGCGGGCAATGAAGAACCCATTGCCAGCTCCGGCTGCAACGCCGACGACCAGGCAGATCAGGATGGCCAGCGGCAGGGGCATCCCCCCCTTCGACATGCCCGAGACCATGACCGCCGCCAGAGCGACCACCGACCCGACCGAGAGGTCGATGCCGCCCGTTAGGATCACAACCAGCATGCCCAGGCTGAGCAGACCGTTGGTCACGGCCTGCCGTCCCAGGTTACTCAGGTTGCGCTGGGTGAAGAATACGTCCGACACCGTGGCGGTGATGACCAGGAGCACCACGAAGGCGACGATGAAGGCCAGGTCCACCCATCGGCGTCTGGTTCGAGCCCGCGCCTTGCCGAGTAGCGAAGCCCACTGGCCCCCTCCAGTCTTGACGGGAGTGGAAGGCGTCGGTGCAGAACCACTGGTCATTGCCTCACCCCTGCAGCCGAGGCCAGCAGCCTCTCCTCGCTCGCCTCGGCCCGCGTGAACTCTCCCACCAGACGGCCTTCCCGCATCACCAAGGCCCGGTCGCTCAATCCCAGGATCTCAGGCAGCTCGGACGAGATCAGCAGGATGCCTATTCCGTCGGCCGCTAGATCGCTGATGAGCTGATAGATCTCGACCTTGGTGGCCACATCGACCCCTCGCGTAGGCTCGTCGAGGATCAGAACTCTGGCCTGCGTCATCAGCCACTTCGCCAGTACCAGTTTCTGCTGGTTCCCACCGCTTAGCTGACGAGCCAACCGGTCGAGCAGCGGCGGGCGAATGTCGAGCTCGTGCACCTTCTGCCGCACCCTAGCCTCTTGCACGCGGCGATCGATCACCCCCCAACGGCTCAGGCTCTCGAACGAGGCCATGCTGGCGTTGTCCCGAATCGTGCAGACCAACACCAAGCCGTCGCGCTTCCGGTCCTCGGTCAGCAGGGCGATGCCCTGCCTGACTGCCTCGCGGGGCGACCGGGGACGAATCGGTTTCCCGTCGAGCCGGACCTCCCCGGCATCAAACGGCTCAGCGCCAAAGATGCAGCGCGCCACCTGGGTCCGCCCGCTTCCCACCAGGCCGAACATCCCCAGGACCTCGCCCCGCCTCAGCGAGAACGAGACGTCCGAGAAAGACCCGCCCCGGGCCAGGCCCTTCACCTCCAGCGCAACCTCGTCAAGGGGCGGCTGCCGGGCGGGGAAGACCTCGCCCAGTGACCGACCGACCATCATCTTGATCAGCTGGCTCTGATCGGTTTCCTCAGGCTGTACCGTGCCGACCAACTGGCCATCCTTGAGGACTGTGATCCGGTCGGCGATCTCGAACACCTCATCCAGCCGGTGAGAGATGTACAGGATCAGGGTCCCCTCCTGCCTGAGCTGGCGCACCATGGCGAACAAGCGGTTCAGCTCCTCCTGCGAGAGGACAGCCGACGGCTCATCCAGGATCAAGATCCGCGGCCGCACCGCCACCGCCTTGGCGATCTCGACCATCTGCTGGTGGGAGACGCTCAGATGCCGGACGACCTTGCGTACGTCGATCCCCACGAATCCAATTGACCGCAGGATCTCCTCCGCCCTGCGATAGGCCTTGCCCCAGTCCACACATCCTGGCACTCGGGCCGAGGGCATCTGCCCCAACAAGATGTTTTCGGCCACGGTCAGGTGCGGGACCAGGCTGAACTCCTGGTAAACCGCATGGATCCCAAGACGGCGAGCACGAACAGGCGTCCCCAGGTCGGCGGGCTTGGCAGCCAGGAGGATCTCACCGGAATCGCGCTGCAGCGCCCCAGAAAGGATCTTGACCAGGGTTGATTTGCCCGCCCCGTTCTCGCCCGAAATCGCATGCACCTCGCCGGCCGTGGCCGAGAAATCCACGCCGCGCAGAGCCTGTGTGCCGTCGAAACTCTTGTTGATCCCGCGCATGACCAGCACGGAGTATCTCCCTGTTCCAGCCCGGTCAGGCTGCCGGAAAGGCGTTGTGCACGACAATCGTCTTCTGGTCGGTCATCTCGTTCAGTGTGTCGTGCACTCCCTCCCGGCCGTGGCCGCTCAGCTTGATCCCGCCGAAGGGAAGGGTCTCGATGCGCAGAGCCGAAGACCAGTTGACGATCACGCCGCCGGCTTCCAGGCGATAGGCGATGTCAAACGCCTTGTTGATGTCGCGGGTGAAGACGGCAGCCTGGAGGCCGTATGGCGACTCGTTGGCCATGCGGACTGCCTCATCGACCGACGTGAATCGGACTAGGGGAGCCACCGGGCCGAAGGTCTCTTCTTTGAACAGTTCAACGTCTACCGGGACGTCCGTCAGGACGGTGGGCTCCATGAAGGCGCCGCGCCGATGCCCGCCGGCGCGCAGTTTGGCGCCGGCTTGGATGGCGGAGTTCACGACGGCTTCGACTTCCTTGGCTGCCTCTTCGTTGATCAGCGGGCCGACGTCGGTGTCCTCCTCGAGTTGATCGCCTACCTTGAGCGTCTTTGCCTTGGCGGTCAGCAGATCGGCAAAGACATCGTAGACGGAGGCCTCAACGAAGATGCGCTTGACGGCACAGCAGATCTGACCGTTGCCTCGAGCCAGCCTGCCCAGGACAACCCCCTCGGCAGCCTTCTCCAGGTCGGCGTCGGCCAGGATGATCAGGGCATCGTTGCCCCCCAACTCCATGTGGACTTTCTTGAGATTCTCGGCGGCAAGCTGGGAGATGCGTACCCCAACGGCCGTGCTGCCGGTGACCGTGACCAGTTGAACCCCGGGCGAGCGGGCCAGCAGATCGCCGATCAAGGCGCCCGGGCCGGTGATCATCTGGTGGGCCGCGGCGGGGAGCCCTGCCTCTTCCATCAGTTCGGCAATCTTGAGCAGGGTGAGTGGGCAGGCGCTGGGTGGCTTGGAGATCACCGCGTTTCCCGCCGCCAGCGCCGCCGCGGCTTTGTGGCCCCATAGCTCAACCGGGTAGTTGAATGGAATGATAGCGGCGACCACGCCCAGGGGTTGCCGGATCGTGATGGCGAAGTGGCGCTCGTTGCCGCGGACGGCGTCGACGGGCATGACGCGGCCAAAAACCCGCTTGGCTTCCTCGGCGAATCCCCGGAAGATGCTGGCAGTTACGCCGACTTCGGCCCGGGTCTGGGGGATGGGTTTGCCGTTCTCTTGGGCAAGAAGCTTGCCGAGCTCCGGCTGCCGCGCCTCGATGGCATTGGCAATGCGGATCAGAATCTCGTAGCGGGCGAGCGCCGTCAACTTGCGCATCGACTGCCGCCCCCGTTGGGCGGCTGCGATCGCTCGCTCGGCGTCCTGCAAGGTGGCTCGGGGGACGCGATCCAAGACCTCGCCAGTCCCCGGGTTGCGGATGTCCATGCATGCGCCGTCCGATGCTTCTACCCACTGGCTGTCGATCAACATCTTCATTTCCCTCTTCCTCCTCGAAGGGTTGCCCATGGAAGGCGGTGCGCCCAGGCGGCGGTGGTCGGTGGACGGCTCACGTCGGGAACCCCATTCGCTGGGAGATTCGCAGCGCCGCCTGGCGCACGGGGGGACCGAGTTCGACGCAGCGCTCCGGGTTCATCCGGCTGATCGGTCCCGAGACACTCAGCGCGGCGATGACCACCGAGGTGTAGTCGAACACCGGGGCGCCAACGCAACACACACCAACCTCATTCTCCTCGTCGTCGATGGCGAAGCCCTTGGACCGAATCGACTCCAATTCCTTGGCCATTGCCGGCGGGTGGGTGATGGTTTTCGGCGTCCTGGCTTTGAACGGCTGTGACAGGATCTCTGCCCGTTGTTCTTCTGGAAGGAATGCCAGGATCGCCTTGCCCAGGGCGGTGCAGACTATCGGCAGGCGGGCACCGATATGGGAGTACATCCGGATCGCGTGGATGCTCTCGAACTTAGCTATGTACACCACTTCGCCGCCGGAGGGAACCGCCAGGTGAACGGTTTCCGCCGTCTGGGCCGCCAGTTCTTCGAGGATTGCGCGGCTCTCGGCTCGCAGGTCGCTCTTGGCCAGATAGGTGCCGGCGAGTTCGATGATGCGTGTCCCCAGACGGAAATGGTCTGTCCCGGTGCGCTCTGCCAGACCCAGCGATACGAGCGTCGTCAGGTAACGGTGGGTCGTGCTCTTTGGCATCCGCAACTGGGTGGACAGATCCGCCAGGGTGGCACCACCGTCAGGGCCGTCTGCCAGGAGTTCCACGAGCTGAAAGGCCTTCGTGACCGATGACGACACCGGCCTGCGGTCGCCGACTGCCAGCGTGCCTTGTTCAGGCTGGGCCAAGGGTCGATCTGCCTCGCGCTTCGAGGAAGTAGCCATATTCCTGTAGGCTCATCCGGGCATACTCATCCATCGGGGGCAGACAGCGCTGGGCCGATGCCTCGCCGTCCTACTATGTGGAACGCTATTCTATATATTAGGACATCTTGCTTACATGTCAACAGACAGTTTTCCGGTGGAGATGGCACGGTTGACAGCCCGGACGCGGAAGGCGGTGGCGCTCGCCAGGTCCACCTGGCGCCCGACGGCGAAGACCCTGCCGACGGAGTGTTAGGCCAGGGCCCGAAAGGCCGAGGCGGAGGTCAACCGCAGGGCGGTCCAGCAGTCGGCGGCGAGACCGTTGGCTCAACGATCGTGACAAGCAGCCTCACTCGGGCCAAGCCCGCTGGGTCCTAAGATAGCGTCGCCATCAAGATTCCCCAGAATGTGGACCCGAGGTCGTATCGCCCCCTCAACACGCCGGATTTCCCGATCCGGCGCTGAGCACCACGCCGGCGCGTGCCCCCGGGGCCAGCGGGATCGGCGCAAGCGGGCTGCACGGTGCCGTAGGTCGCTGGGGGCTCCAGGCAGGGAATGGCCGGCATCACACCCGGGATGGCGGAAATCCTGAGAGCGGTCAGCGACAAGCCGATCGTTGAGCGCCGGCGGAGCCTAGACACCATCCTGCAGGCCGCAGCGAAGCAGTTCTTTTCGAAGAGTCCACATCTGTCTGTGCCCCTGGCGTTCGAGTTGGGCACACAAGGCGGCTTTCGTGCAGCCCCGCAGCGTGGTGGAGAACCGACTTCGCTACTGAGGTGCGCTTGCCCGGTCGGCCAGACGCTGGATGGAGGTGCTGTTTGCAGGCAGCCGGAGCGTCGTTTACACTGGCAATGGAAGGTTCGCGGTCTGCGGCGGGGAGGCCGGCTATGCCATACCAGGACGTGGTCGGGGTGGTCCTCGGAGGAGGGCGCGGGGCGCGGCTGTGGCCCCTGACCAAGATGCGCGCCAAGCCGGCCGTTCCGATCGGCGGCAAGTACCGTCTGGTGGATGTGCCGATCAGCAACTGCCTGAACTCCGGCATCGACCGCATTGCCATTATGACCCAGTTCAACTCGGTCTCCCTCCACCGCCATATCGCCCAAACGTACAACTTCGATGTCTTTCATCAGGGCTGGGTCGAGATCCTGGCGGCTGAGCAGACCTTGACCAGCGCCGATTGGTATCAGGGCACGGCCGATGCAGTGCGCAAGCAGCTCTTCGAAATCCGAGTGACGGGCGCCAAGGACATCCTGATCCTGGCCGGTGATCATCTGTATCGCATGGACTACGCTCCGCTGATCGAGCAGCACCGGCAGACCGGGGCCGACGTGACGGTGGCCGTCAAGCCGATTTCGGCCGAGGACGCCGGGCGCTTTGGCGTCCTGCGCATGGGCGATGACGGGCGCATCACCGATTTCGTCGAGAAACCTCAGTCCCCGGATGTGCTGCAGCGCTTCGTCAGCCGCAGCGACCCGGCGCAACCGTACGTCGGGTCGATGGGCATCTACCTGTTCCGCAGCGAGATCCTCAGCGAGCTGCTCGAGTCGCATCACGCCGACTTCGGCGAGGATCTCCTGCCGGCCTCGATCCAGACCTACCGGGTCTTTGGCTACACCTTCCGCGGCTACTGGGAGGACATCGGGACGATGCGGGCGTTCTACGAAGCCAACCTGATGCTCACCCGGCCGAATCCGCCGTTCAGCTTCGATGATCCCATCCGGCCGATCTACACCCATCCGCGCTTCTTGCCCGGTTCGCGCATCTACGATGTACGGCTGGACCAGGTGCTGTTGGCCGACGGCTGTGTGGTGCAGGGGGCAGAGATCAGGAACACGGTCATTGGGCTGCGGAGTGTGATCGGCGATGATGTCGTGATCACCAACAGCATCCTAATGGGCGCCGACTTCTATGAGGAGTCCGGCCAGTACAGCGGGCGGCCGGCGATGGGCCTGGCGAACGGCTGCCGGATCGAAGGTGCCATCATCGACAAGAATGCCTGCATCGGCAAGGGTGTGCGCATCGGGCCCTTCCCGCGCGGGACGGAGCTTGACGGGGAACGGTGGTCGGTGCGCGACGGGATCGTCGTCGTGCCCAAGCAGGCCGTGATTCCGGACGGGACGGTGATCGCCCCCTCCTGACGACGCCGGGAAAACGCCGCAGGCTTGCGCACGCCGCCTAGCAGGCCGCGGGGCGCCTTTCGGCGGCCTTCGGCGCCATCGCAGGCTGCGGGGCAGGCGGAATCGTCAGAACCCAGGTGACTTTCGAGGCCATCATGGAGGTCAGGCTTGGGAGGCCCCGCGGCCTGGCCGTGCGGGAACAGCGGCGGTTGACTGGGGCCCCGACCTTCTGTACAATGGTTCGACAGGCACCTAGAGGTTTCCCCAGCGATACACATCGCCAGGAGAGGCAGGCCAGTCCGGCGGCGCCAGCCTGAGGCCGGCGGACGAAGGCCTTGTTTCACATCCGGAGAGGAGGTGCGGAGGGGGAGAAATTGGGTAGTCAGCCTGGAATCCGAATCCCGCTGAGATGGAGGAGACACAAGTGACACGCCGAGTGATCTACACCTTGTTAAGCCTGCTGGTGCTATCCAGCATGATCCTGGCCGCCTGCGCAACGGGGGGGACAAAAGCCCCGGCGATGCCCGCCGAATGGGAGGGGCTGGTCGAGAAGCCCTTCGAAGCGCTGAGCATCGAGTCCGATTGCAGCAACGGCACGCTGTTCAAGAAGATCGAAGCGGTCGATGCGAAGACCGCCGTCTTCACGATGTGCGTCCCGGACCCGGCCTTCCTCTCGAAGATCGCCTTCACGCCCTTCGGTATATACGAGCGCGAGTGGCTCGAGGCCAATACCGCGGCCGGTTCCCGACTTACGAACCCCATCGGCACCGGCCCCTACATGGTCAGCGACTGGAAGCGCGGCGAGAGCCTGACCTTTGTGGCCAGCCCGGAGTACCGGGGCGAGGCGCCGCAGGCCAAGACCCTGGTCTTCCGCTGGAGCGCTGAGTCGGCCGCCCGCCTGCTGGAACTGCAGGCCGGGAGTGTCGACGGCATCGACAATGTCGGCCCGGATGACTTCGCCACGGTCGAAGGTGACGCGAACCTGCAGCTGGCCATCCGCCCGGCGCTGAACGTCTTCTATATCGGCATGACCAACACCTTCCCGCCGTTCGACGACGTGAAGGTGCGCCAGGCGGTTGCCATGGGTATCGACCGCCAGCGCATCGTTGACACCTTCTACCCGCCGGGATCCGAGGTCGCTTCGCACTTTACGCCGTGCTCGATCCCGAATGCCTGCGATGGAGATGCCTGGTACGAGTTTGACGCGGAGGCAGGCAAGGCGCTTCTGGCGGAGGCCGGCTTCCCGGATGGCTTCAAGACCAAGCTGTACTACCGGGACGTGGTGCGTGGCTACCTGCCGGAAGTCGGCCGGGTGGCGGAGGAAATTCAGGCTCAGCTGAAGCAGAACCTGAATATCGATGCCGAGATCGAAATCCAGGAGTCGGGCACCTTCATCGACAACTCACAGAACGGGCGGCTGGATGGCTTCCACCTGCTGGGATGGGGCGCCGACTACCCGCACGTGACGAACTTCTTGGACTACCACTTCGGCGCCTCCAAGCTGCAGTTCGGCGCTCCGTATCCGGAGATCACCGCCAAACTTGAAGAGGGCGCGCAGATCGCCGATCCGGCGGCAGCCGTACCGGTCTACACCGACGCCAACAACGCCATCCGCGAATTGGTGCCGATGGTGCCGGTGGCCCATGGCGGTTCCGCCACGGCCTATAAGGCTGACGTGACCAATCCCCAGGCCAGCCCGCTGACGAATGAGGTTTTCTTCGTCAGTGCTCCGGGCGATCGGGATACCTTCGTGTGGATGCAGAACGCCGAGCCAATCAGCCTGTTCTGCCAGGATGAGACCGATGGGGAGTCGCTGCGTGCCTGCGAGCAATTCAGCGAGGCGCTGTACTCCTACGAGGTCAACGGCACAGCGGTCGAACCGGCTCTGGCCGAGAAGTGTGAACCGAACGCTGATCTGACGGTGTGGACCTGCACACTGAAGGAAGGCGTCACGTTCCACAACGGTTTTGCCTTCGATGCAAGCGATGTTGTGGCCAGCTTTATCTCCGGCCTCGACGTCAACAGCCCGACGCATGTCGGCAACACCGGCACCTTCGACTACTGGCTTGGCCTGTGGGGCAACCTGATCGGGGCACCGCCGCCCGGATAAGTTGTCCTAGGGTCTTCGTGACGTACTGAGAAAGCAGCGCGGGATGGCGATCGCAGACTTCCCGCGCTGCTTGCTGCATTCTGCGGGAGTAGAATGAGCCGATGATCCAGTTCTCCGTTCGCCGCCTGCTGTCATCTGTCCCGGTCCTGTTCGGGATCCTGATGGTCACGTTTGCCATGGGGCGAATGATCCCGGGGGATCCGTGTACTGCAATGCTGGGGGAGAAGGCAACTCCCGCGATCTGTCACCAATTTGTGGTTGACCGAGGGTTGGACAAACCCATCATCCTCCAATTCGCGTACTACCTGCGCGACGTCTTTCGGGGCGACTTCGGGTTGTCGATCCGTTTCTCTCGGCCCGTGACGCAAATCCTGGTTGAGAGACTTCCGACCACGATCGAACTGAGCATGGCGGCCCTGATGATCGCGGCGATCATTGGAATCCCAGCCGGGGTGATGGCAGCCATGCGCCACAACTCGACCACGGACGTGGCCACCATGGTCGGCGCCAACATCGGCGTGTCGATGCCAGTCTTTTGGCTAGGATTGATGCTGGCCTATGTCTTCGGCCTGCTGCTGAAGGACACGCCATTCTGGCTGCCGCCCTCCGGCCGGCTGTCGGCCGGGCTGAGCTCGATTCCCTTCTATGAAGTCTACGGCTGGGCGGCGGCCGAAGGCTCGGCGAAGCTCAAGGTGCTGGAGTTCTTCGGCAACTTCTACATCTTCAACTCGATCATCACCGGCGACATGGAAGTGTTGAACGACACCCTGCGCCACCTGATCCTGCCGGCGGTCGCCCTGGCGACCATCCCGCTGGCGATTATTGCCCGCATGACGCGTTCCAGCCTGCTGGACGTGCTGGGGAGAGAGTATGTGCGGGCGGCAAAGGCCAAGGGGGTGCCTCACCGCACGGTGATTGCCAAGCATGCGCTGCGCAACGCGCTGCTGCCGGTGGTGACAATCATCGGCCTCTCGCTGGGCGGTCTGCTCGGGGGCGCCGTGCTCACCGAGACCATCTTCGGGTTGTCCGGCGTGGGCCGAGCGCTGTATGAAGCCATCACCGCCCGCGACTACCCGATCATCCAGGCCTTCACACTGGTAGTCGCCATGGGTTATGTCATCGTCAACCTGATCGTGGATGTCTCGTATACCTACCTGGACCCACGGGTGCGGTTGGAGTAGCAGAGCGTGACCGTCTCCACCGATGCCCTCTCCACCGGACAGGGTGCGCTTGACGCCGAGAGGATGTCCGGCAAGCCGGCGAGCTTGTGGCGAACGACGGCGAGGCGGCTGTTCCAGCGTCGGTCGGCCGTGGTGGGCATGATCATTTTGGGACTACTGATCCTGACGGCGATCTTCGCCCCCTGGATCGCTCCCTATGAACCCGACGCGGTGCTGATCGGTGTCGAGGATGTCAAGCGGCGCGATCCTCCCTGCATTCACCTGCTGGGGTGCCCGGCCAACCAGCCGCAGCACCTGATGGGCATCGATGGCAACGTGCGCGACGAGTTCAGCCGCGTTGTGTATGGCTCTCGAGTCTCGTTGGTCATCGGGATCACGACCGTGGGATTCGCCATTCTTATTGGCACGACCCTCGGTGCGGTGGCGGGGTACTGGGGAGGCCGGACCGACAATGGCGTGATGCGGATCATGGATGTCTTGCTCGCCTTTCCGGCTTTGCTGCTGGCCATCGCCATTGTCTCCGTGATCGGGCCCGGACTGCTGAATGCCCTTCTGGCCATTGCCATCGTCACGATTCCCGCCTATGCCCGGGTGATGCGCGCCAGCGTGCTCTCGGTAAAAGAGACAGATTTCGTCTCGGCCTCTCGCGCCCTGGGCGCCGGGGCCGGCCGCATCCTGTTCGCATCGATCCTGCCGAATGCCATGACCCCGCTGATCGTCCTGGGCACGCTCGAGATCGCCTCGGCCATCCTGAGCGCGGCGGCCCTGTCATTCCTGGGACTGGGGGCACAGCCCCCGACACCGGAATGGGGCTCGATGCTGGGTGCCGAGCGCAATCAAGTCTTCACGGCGCCGCATCTGGTCTTCTTCCCCGGCCTGGCGATCATGCTGACCGTGCTGGCATTCAACCTGCTGGGCGATGGTCTGCGGGATGCGCTCGACCCACGGCTGGGGCGGGGCACCAAAGTCGAGGTCGTCCTGTAGTCGGGGCCGGCGGCATTGCACTCTCGGCGATGACGTTCCGCCGGCCCCGCGGGACTGCCCGGTGCAATCGAGCGCGATGAGCCCCCCAGCAGTGTCGGTCCTCATGCCGTGCCGGGATGCGGCCTCGACACTCGAGGCCGCCATCTCCTCCATCGTGGCCCAGTCCCTCTCGGATTTCGAGCTGGTCGCCGTCGATGACGGCTCGTCCGACGGCACGAGCGAGCGACTGCGGGCATGGGCTGAACGCGACAGCCGCCTGCGCCTGCTGCGGATCGAAGCGCGAGGCATCATCCCGGCCCTCAACGCCGGCCTGGGGGTCTGCCGCGCTCCCGTCATTGCCCGGATGGATGCCGACGATATCGCCGAGCCCAACCGACTCCGGAGCCAACTTGACCTGCTGAGCGCTAGGCCGGAGCTGGCGGCCGTCGGTTGCCTGGTTGCCGGCTATCCGCCGGCAGAGCTGGCGGAGGGCTTCCGGCTGTACATCGAGTGGCAGAATCGGCTGACCGAGCCGGAGGCGATCGCCCGGGAGATCTTCATCGAGAGTCCCCTGGTGCACTCCTCGGTGAGCGTGCGGCGCGAATGGCTGGAACGGGTCGGGGGGTACCAGGAGCGCGGCTGGGCGGAGGATTACGACCTGTGGCTGCGCATGCATATCGCCGGGGCGCGCTTCGCCAAGGTCGCGGCAGTACTGCTGCATTGGCGGGATCACCCGCTCCGCCTGACGCGTACCGACTCGCGCTACTCGGTCGAGAACTTCCTGAGGGCGAAGAGTCACTACCTGATGCAGGGCCCGTTGCAGGGGCGCGATGCGGTGATCGTGTGGGGTGCCGGCCAGATGGGCCGGCGCCTGGCTAAGCATCTACAGCGCGACGGCGCTCCGTTGTCCGCCTTCGTCGACATCGACCCTCGCAAGATTGGGAGGGAACGGCGCGGGCGTCCGATCGTTGCCCCCTCCGCTCTGCCGGATCTCTGGGGGCAGCATCAACGGCCGGTGGTGCTGGCATGCGTCGGCTCGCGTGGCGCCCGTCAGCTGATTCGCGAACAGCTCGAGGCCGCCGGTCTGCGTGAAGGTTCGGACTGGTGGGCGGCGGCCTGACCGCCGGTACTGGCCTCTCGCTGTCCGCGCTGCGGCATCCGCCTGCCTTGCCGGGTCAGCCCCAGACGGTCGACCTCATCCTTCTCCACCGATGAGCGTCAGCAGCATCACGGTCGGGGTCTTGGCCAGCAGGCTGTGCCGCACGTTTGGCTCCAGGTGAGCCCAGGACCCGGGGCCGGCCTGGAAGTGATCCGCACCCAGCGTGAGTTCGACCTCCCCCGCCAGAATGTGGATCACCGCCGGACGTGCGGCAGTGTGCTCGGAGAGCATCTGACCCGGAGCGAAGCCGAACAGGATCACCTTGCAGTCAGCGGCCTGGTACAGGCTGCGGCTGAGGATGCTATCGGGTGGGACCTGTCCCAGGGTGAGATTGATGTCCTGGACAAATGCGTGCGGCTTCTGGGATTCAGGCATTGGAGCGACCTCCGGCGGCAACAGCGAGTCTATCCGCAGATCGGCGTTCTGGGCTAGCCGAGTTCGGCAGTGGGGGCCAGCGGGCTGGCTTGGACTGGTGCTACGTCAGGCGCACGCCTGGGATCAGCCGCGGCACGCGCTGCTGATAGTCCGCGTAGGCCGGGCCGAACTCAGCGAGCAGACGGCGCTCTTCGAAGACCGAGCCGATCAGGATGTAGAGCGACAGGCCGAGGTTGAGGGCCAGCAGGCTGGTGGTCATCAGCGGCGTGAGCCAGATGAACAGCAGGCCGGCGGTGTA
>JALHUE010000038.1 GCA_022866145.1 Anaerolineales bacterium
CTCCCCTTTCCGGGCGCGCTCGGCGGCCACGCCCAGGGCGCGTTCGACAAGAACGCCGACCAGCAACCGGCGGTACTCGGCGGTCGCCCGGACATCGGTGATCGGACGCGCCTCGCTGCGAGCCAGCTCGGCGGCGTGGCGTGTGGTTTCTGGGTCAAGCTTCCTGCCGGCCAGCGCGGCTTCGGCGCGCCGGGCCCGGATGGGATTCGGGGCGACTGCGGCGAGGCCGATGCGGGCATCCTTGCAGGTCAGGCCGTCGTCCTCCAGCGTGACCCGGGCACAGACCGAGACGATCGAGCAGTCGAGTGCCTGCCGGCGCATGATCTTGAGGAAGGCCGTGCCGGTGCGCGGCGCAGGTTGAGGAACGAGGATGTCGACAAGCAGCTCGCCGGGTCGCAGAGCCGTTTGATCCGGCCCGGTGAGGAAACCATCCAGTGGGACCTCCCGCTCGCCGCCCGCGGATCGGAGCGATAGCCGAGCATCCAGGCAGAGAAGCGGGGGGACCAGGTCGGCGCCAGGCGAAGCCTTGCAGATGTTCCCGCCGACCGTTGCCATGTTCTGCACCTGCCACGAGCCCAGCATGCGCGCTGCCTCGCGCAATCCAAAAGTGGCTGGCTCGCGCATGGCATCGCCTAGTTCTGTTACCGTGAGCAGGGGGCCGATCGTGAGTCCACCGTTGGCGTGGAACTTCCCCAGCCCGGGGATCTTCCAGAGGCTGACCACATGGCGTGGTTGGAGCTCGCCATGCCGCATGTCGATCAGCAGGGCCGTGCCGCCAGCAAGGGCGGCCGCATCCGGCCCATGCCTCGCCAGGAGCTCACTGGCCGCTTCGATCGACGTCGGCTCATGGTACTCAAAAGGTCTCATCTTCTACTGCTCTCCATGAAGGAGCATTTTGCGCAGGCTGGGCCGATGCTCGAAACAGGACAACGGCGCATGTCCCAGGAAGACCCGGGTGGTTGCTTGTTCCGCTTGGGTGCGGGCAGCCTGGCGACGTCTTTCAGTTGGATACAGGGCGTTGCGTTTCGGCCCTTCACTAGGTGAAAGAATATTCTGCCTGATAGCGACTGTACGCCAGCGGGGTTCGAAAGTCAAGGCCAGCGGGCGCATGGTACAAACGGCTGCAGCCAGCCGGTCGGCGCCCGACCGCTTCTTGCGACAACGCGCCTTGAGATGGTCGCTGATCCGTCTCCCGGCGTCTCGTGCCGGATGGCGCCCAGCGAATCTTCAATCCGCCCTGATGAACTCTCCGTGAGGGAGCATCATCGACCGGCTTGAACAGCCGTCCTCGAGTTTCACGAAGCGGATCTTTCCGGTCTGTACGACCTGCACTTCATAGCGGCCGCGATGGCCGCCGGCGATGCATTCATCCCAGCCAGGCTGGGCCGAGGTGTCGACCACGATGAATTGCGTTCCCTCGAACTGGTATTCGCCGACAACCAGGGGGTTCGCCTCCAAACCGTCGCGCGTCACCGCCACGCGATAGGTCCCGTCGCTCCGGTACTCTCGCCACAGCTTGCTCGAGCTCGAATCGGGCTCTTCCCGCCGCCAAATGCCGACAAGATCTTCGGCGGCGGTGATCCGCTGCACCGCCGGGGTGAGATTGACCTTGGGGGCCACCGTTTCCGCAGCCGGGCGGACAGGCGCCTCGGTCGGCGGTGGCGCTAGGGTCGCGGCCGCGGGGGGCGTAGGCGAACAGGCTCCTGCCATCAGGATGGCGGCGCAAAGGAAGAATACGATCTTCATCTAAGCCGGTCTCCCTTCTTGTCTCGACCTGCATGTTGTCGGGTGGAAAGCTCCCATAGTTCGAAGGTGGGTTGCACCGTCCTCAGGGCGCTGAGCGGCGGTGGCACTCGGCGGTTGGCGAGTAGGCTACTGCCAGCCGATTCTATTGGAGGCTGGCGGGTCAGGCAACACCGATTTCCTCGGTCCGCTGCCACACAACCGCGCGGTCAGCCATGCCCTGGGCGAAGGGCCATGACAGGGCCCTGCTCGCCAGCCCGCGTCCGGGAGGTGGTCGCGACAGTAGCCTGGGAGACCGCGCTGAGTTGCTCGCCCGCCTCGGACACGAGCCAGACCTCACAGAGGCAGACGGCCTGACGTGTCGCCGACGACAAGACTCGGGGGCGGGCGACGCGTTGCCCGCTGGGCGCAGCCCGGGTCAAGTTGCTCTTGTATTCTGACGTCAGGATGGTTTGCCCGAGGACGGAGCAGGCGGTGAAGGAGATACGCAATCGGCTATGAAGCTCACGATGCCGCCATGGACGAAGCTGTGTTGTTGATTCAACCTGGGCGAGAGGGGGAGCGTCAACTTCGCTGTGGCCGCCTCAAAGGCTGTGAGTCCTGTGCCGAGCATGCGGCAGAGGGGCTGATCGGCCAGGACCGATCAGCCCAGATGTATCCGGTCGGGCACGCGCTCACCTCCATCCTTGCCGTGCCGTCAACCGCCGTCCGGATGGCGCGGCGGGCGGCCTCGGCTTGTGGCGGAAGCCCAGGCATGGCTGTGGCGGTGCATCTCTGCGCGCGGGTCCCTCACCGGCGCCGGCCGCCAGGCAAACTGCAATCGGCTCGAGCGATCCGTCCGGCGCGCCCACTCTCGGGTCTAGCGCTTCGGCCTGCGAGGGATCCAGCGAGGTGTCTGCGTCTTGTACTGGCGGTAGGTCTCACCAAATCGCCGATCGAGTTGGGGTTCCTCAAGCAGCACGGTGAAGGTGTGCAGAGCTAGCCACATCGTGCCGGCGTACAGCAAGATCCAGGCTGAGCGGAAGAGGATCGCTTCGGCGAAGAGGATCAGGAGTGCACCGACGTACATCGGATTCCTGACAAACTGGTACAGGCCTTCCGCCACGAAGTTCTGGGGAGGCTGGATGGGAACCGGGGTCCCACGGCCCTTGGCAACAAAGGTAACGGATACCCAAACGACCATGCCGGCGCCCAGCAGCGCCAGGGCAATCAGGACGACTCCCAGCAGGCCCTGAGGCTCGATCATGCCTCCGGTCGCCTGAAGGATCAGGTATGGGATGACCAGGACTGCCACGCCAGGGACTAGCATCGTGGCCAGGGCGGTGACCAGGATGTTCTTCATGATCCTCCTCCGAACTCAGCGAGCTCGGGCGAGCCGGCGGCCTGGGCGGCATCCGGCCGTATGGACCTGGCCTTGGAGTCGCTCAGTGTTTCCGGATCAGCCTCATTCTCGCGCCGGAGTCGTAGGCGGTAAGGCGCTGGGTCAACGGGTCGCCAGGCGCCCTGGTGGCGGCGCAGGCAGCCGAGAGTCTCCCCTGGCGTCAGCCGCCTGGACATGCTCCGTTCCAAGCACATGTGAACTCAGGGCCCGCCTCGCCGGCGGTTGGGGGCTTCCGATCCGACCATCTCGGGGTCAGCCGGCCGCCAGAATGCTCTTTGCCCAGTCGGCCGCGCGCTGGAGTTCACCTTCCTTGAGTGGTCCTTCGGTGTCTTGCACGAAGAAACCTTCAGGCGGCACAATGAGATCCCCGCCGGCTTTCTTGAGACGTTCGGCGATGGGCTTGGCAGCATAGCCTCCCGTCTTCACAATGAAGCGCACCGCCGAAGAGTCGATGTCCTCCACCGCCAGACGGGTATCGAAGGCGGCTACGCGGATGCCGTTCAGCGACTCCGGCGGGAGGCTCTTGAGGAATTCGGCGAGGGCGTCCGTCGGCCGGAATCCCCGGGTGGGAGAGCCAACAACCAGCAGGTCCATTCCCTTCCACGGTTCGGCTGACAGCTTGCTCACCTGAATGATGCCGGCCTCGTCCGGGGTGCCCAGCGCGCCTCCGATGGCCAGAGCGATCTGCCCTGTGTTGCCGAACACCGAATCGTAGATCACGAGCGCCTTCATGGAAGTTGGCCTCCGCCTGTGCGTTCATCTTACCAAGGGTCTGCGATCACGGCCCGAGAGCCAACGCCTCGAGGTCTTCTGGGGCGGGTGGATCCGCCCAGCAAGGAAGATGAGCCCGGGCGAAGACCCCGCTTTGCAAAGCCTGGGGAACTTCGCCCGCGCCGGCTGCGGGTCTGATGCCTGACGGGCCTGTGCACGTGCCTTCCTGCCGGCATGGGTGTCGCCTGTCGCCGCGGCCCTCCGGCCAACTGGAAGCACGCCGACGTGCGGGCGGCGCAACCCTTCGGTTGTGTTCGGCGCCCATGGTGGCTGGCCAAGAGCTCACAGCTGTTGCGAGTCGAAGATCAGCGGAGCCATGACGGCAGGCTATGCTCAGTCGACGAACTTGTCGACCCCATCCAGAGGAGAACGCCTGTTGCCGCGAGGTTTGCGCGAATGCTGCGAGCCGGCGTATCGAGCGTGTTGCGGGTGCTGAAGTGGATGGCCCAACCCTTGAGGCGTCTCCCCATCATCGAGGCTAGATCGTCGAGCCAGCCCTCGTTCACCATCGGCGAAGTGGATCTCAGCGGGACCGCCATGGAAGTCTACGTGCGGGACGTGGAACTTGCCCCGCCTACGGAGAGCCCGAGGGTGGTGACGAAGTCCCTCCGTGGGGTGGCAGGACAGGCACGTAAGCCGGGGGCGGTTCAAAGTCGCGGAAAGGTCCAGCAAAGGCCGGACGCTGAGCGGCCTGACAAGATCACCTGCCCCCATCGACACGAGACACACAATAACCCTGGTGCGAGACTTGAGTTATGCCATCTGCCCCCTCGAAGGTCGTTGCCTTCCGCCACGTCGTGGCGTCATGCCAGATCGGACTCGCAGGCACCGCCAGGCAGGGGTTGGCACGCTGGCTTCGCCGCCAGCCTTGATGGCTAGTGCTTGCTGGCCCAGTAGTCCTCCGCATCCTTCTCGAGTTGGGCGAGTCGAGTGTAGTAGTCGGGGAACTCTTTCAGATGTGCCAGGGCGATCTTGCCGGTCAGGATCTCGTCATCGTTGGTGACGTTCGTCTCCGGATCCCGAGCGCCATGCTCCAGCTCGATCGCCAAGCCGGACTGGAATTCACTCAGGCTTACCTCTCCCCAGGTGACGCCGAGGATGTCACCGACCCTTCTAGCTTCCTCGGTCGTGAACTCCCGCTTCGTCGACATGCATTCCTCTCCTCGTCAGATTTGGACAAGCCCCCGTGGCAAGGCTTCCTCTGCCTGGCTGCCCGGCGTAAATCGAGCATGCAGCCGAGCGCGCCCATGAACGGCACTCCCGCCCGGGAAGGCCTTGAGCAACCTCACTGGCGGACGCTCGGCCAAGCGCCGCGCAGCAAGGATTATCTCATTCTCGCGCCATCAGGATCATCGGCACAAGACCCTGGACTCGCCCAACACAGGTGAGTTGCGCTGCCATCGCCACCGGTGATGGCGGGAGGCAGGCTTGCCCATGGGTAACAGGACAGCGTTGCTGCCGGCCTCACCGCCTTGCCCCTGCTGGTGTTCGCTGGGCAGCGCAATCGTCCTCAGGCAGGGGGCGCCCATACTGGGCGAGACGGCCTGCGGTGCGCCGCAGGTGCAGGCGTCGCCAGCGGCGGTGGTTCGGTGAGTTGAAGCACGGCCGCCCATAGAACGGGGAGGTATTGCGATTC
>JALHUE010000039.1 GCA_022866145.1 Anaerolineales bacterium
GAGACGCTGGCCATCCCGACCTACATCGCCCTAGAGGCGTTCCTGTCGTTCATCGGCCTGGGTGTCAACCCGCCGACACCCTCCTGGGGATCGATGATCGCCGACGGCTCGGGTGTTGTCCGCAGCTATCCCAACCAGGTGCTTGCTCCAGCCCTGGCGCTGGCGATCACCATGTTCGCCTTCAACTTCCTGGGCGACGGGCTGCGCGACGCGCTCGACCCGCGCCTGCGAGGCACGCAATAGCCGGACGGCTGCCGGCCGGTGGCGCGGCCGGCGGGTTTTCCCCTTACAATACGCCCACGCCGACCGCCGAACGTTCGGCGGTCGGCGGGGGCCATATCCTGCGGGTGTCTGGATGGGCGCTGATCCCCGGGAGGGACTCTGTTCCTGTTGGGAGTAGGGCTGTACCTCGCCGCTGAGGGAAGCACGCCGGAGGCCATCCGGGTGGAGGCCAGCCCGGCGAGGTCGAATGGGGCGGGCGGCGCCCGGTTGCAGGAGCTCCAGGATCAGCTCGTCCGGGCTGGGTCGCCTACGGCCTGACCTGTATCCGTTGCCAAGCCGATCGCCTGCAAGGGCAAGGCCGACGAGTGGCCGGCGCAGTGGGATCCGGACGATCAGGACTGCTGGAAATCGAAGTGCCATTCGCACAACTATCCGCCCGATCGCCGGACCACCCCGCGAGGGGTGCCGCCCCTCAAAGGCGAGGCGATGCTGGCGACATAAGAGACGGAGGCCGATCTGTTTGCCTACATCTCGGTGGCCAGGCCTATCTAGAACCGGGAGCGCTCGAAGACGGGAAGTAACGGGACGTGGAAGCTACTGTCCTGCACGAGAACCGGCTGCGTTGGGGGGACGAGGGGTTGGGGCCGGAGAACGCCCCGGCGAGCCTTCTGCGCGGCTGTTGATAGCCGCCGACGTGATCGTGCTGCTGGCGGCAGGCGGCGGAGTTGCCCAATGGCCGACAGGCGCCAAGGAGTAGCAGCTGCCCTGGAGGCAGCCCGAAGCTCGGAGAGGTAGTCGAACATGACACTGGTTGACTCAGCAGGCATACTCCTGGAAGTCCAGAACCTGAAGACCTACTTCTTTACCGATGACGGCGTGGTCAAGGCCGTGGACGGCGTCGACTTCCATGTCGACCGCGGCGAGATCTTCGGGCTGGTGGGCGAGTCGGGATGCGGCAAATCGGTCACGGCCATGTCGATCCTGCGCCTGATCGACCCGCCGGGCCAGATCGTCGGGGGGAAGATCCACTTCGACGGGCAATCGCTGCTCGATCTGACCGAGGACCAGATGGTCGATCTGCGTGGCAGCCGGATCTCGATGATCTTCCAGCAGCCACAGTCGAGCCTCAACCCGGTCTTCACCGTGGGTGACCAGATCTCAGAAGTGCTGCAGCTCCACCAGCATTTAGACAAGAAGCAGGCCCGCGAGAAGACGATCGAGATCTTGCAGGCTGTGGGCATCCCGGACGCAGCCAGCCGGGCCAAGGCCTACCCCCACGAGCTGTCCGGCGGGCAGGCACAGCGGGTGATGATCGCCATGGGCCTGGTGCTCAGCCCGCAGCTGCTGATCGCCGATGAGCCGACGACGGCGCTGGACGTGACCATCCAGGCGCAGATCCTCGATCTGATGCGCGAGCTGCAGAGCCGGTGGAACACGGCCGTGATACTGATCACCCACGACCTGGGGGTCGTGGCGGAGATGGCTCAGCGAGTGGCGGTGATGTACGCCGGTCGGATTGTCGAGCACTCCAACGTGCGCACGCTTTTCGATGAGCCGCTTCACCCGTACACCCAGGGATTGATCGCCTCCATCCCGGTGCTGGGCAAGGTGACCGACCGCCTGGAGGTGATCCCGGGGTCGGTGCCGAACCTGATCGATCTGCCGCCGGGCTGCCGCTTCGCTCCTCGCTGCCGGGCGCGAATCGAGTATCATCTCGACATCATCTGCGCCCGCCAGGAACCCGGACAACTGCAGACCGTCACGGCGGGGCATGAGGTGCGCTGCTGGCTGTACGAGGATAGCGACGAGCACAGCGCACCTCTGAAGTAGGGCTGAGGGGAGGACCAGGTCAGCGTGATCGAGCAACCGGCGCCGGCGGCGGGCGACCTCAACCACAAGTACCTGGTGGAGGTGCACGACCTGGTCAAGTACTTCCCGGTGCGGGGCGGGGTGCTGCAGCGCGTCACCGCCTGGGTGCAGGCGGTGGACAACGTCAGCTTCTTCATCCGCAAGGGCGAAACCCTGGGGCTGGTAGGGGAGTCCGGCTGCGGCAAGACGACCGTCGGACGCACCATGCTGCGCCTGATCGAGCCGACCGGCGGCCGCGCCACCTTCGACGGACAGGACATCTTCTCGCTGCGCGGCCGGGAACTCAAGGCCATGCGGCGCAACATGCAGATCATCTTCCAGGACCCCTACTCCTCGCTGGACCCGCGCATGCCCATCGGAGAATCCGTGGGCGAGGGACTGCGCATCCACCGCATCGGCAACGCCCGCCAACGGCAGGCAATGGTGCTGGAGGTGCTGCGCAAGGTCGGCCTGGAGGAGTATCACGCCCGCCGTTACCCGCACGAGTTCTCCGGCGGCCAGCGCCAGCGGATCGGCATCGCCCGCGCCCTGGCCCTGAGGCCGAAGTTCATCGTCGCCGACGAACCGGTCTCGGCCCTCGACGTCTCGATCCAGTCCCAGGTGCTCAACATTCTCAAGGACCTGCAGGTTGAGTTCGAGCTGACCTACCTATTCATCGCCCACAATATGAGCGTCGTCGAACATGTCTCCGACCGGGTCGCAGTCATGTACCTGGGCAAGATCGTCGAGATGGCTGACCGGATCGAGCTGTTCGCCAATCCGCTGCATCCATACACCCAGGCGCTGATGTCGGCGATCCCGATCCCGGATCCGCACGTCCGCAGGCAGCGGATCGTGCTTCCCGGGGACGTGCCCAGCCCGGTCAACCCGCCGAGTGGCTGCCGGTTCCATCCGCGCTGCCCAGTGGCCGTTCCCCACTGCGCCGCCCAGGAGCCTCCGTTCCGGGAGGTCAGCCCTGAACACTGGGCGGCGTGCTGGCGAGTGGGGTGAAGATGCGATCCCCGCGCATCCTCCTGGTCGACGATCAGCGCCAGGTTTCGCGCATGCTCCGAGCAAGCCTCGAGCTTTCAGGCGAAGGCTACGTCGTCGTGGATTCCCCCTCCGGGGAGGAGGCCCTGCTGGAGCTGGCCCGCGGACCGGTGGATCTGCTGATAACGGACCTGCGGCTGCCGGGGATCTCCGGCCTGGACTTGCTGGCCCGGGTGCGCCAGCTCAATCCGAATGCCCGGGCGATCCTGATCACGGGGCAGCCGACGGATGAGATCCAGGCGCTGGCCCAGCAGATGGGCGTGGTGGCCTTCCTGCGCAAGCCGATCGGCACCTCGTTCTTCCTGGAGGCAGTGGCCCACGCCCTGCAGCTCTCGGAGGAGCCGGTCAAGGCAGCCCAGGTCGCCGATGAGGAGAAGCCGCGCCTGGCAGAGCGCTTGGCCAGCCTGCGGCGCGACCTTGGGGCGGAAGCGGTGCTGCTGATCGACGAGCGGGCTCAGGTCGTTGCCCGTTCAGGCGAGCTTCTGGGTTTCGATTTGACCAGCGTGCTAGCCGCTCTGGTGACCGCCTACGCCTCCGGGCAGAAGGTGAGCACCCTGCTCTCCTCGACCAGCCCCGGGACGTTCCAGTTCTTTGCCGGCAGCACGCACGATTTCTTCCTCTCGAATGTCGGCGCAGACTTCGCCCTGCTGATCGCCTTTCCCGGCGGGAAGGGGGCCCGGCAGATCGGCGCGGTCCTGCACCTAGCTCAGCCAGCCACCCGAGACCTGTTCAAGGCGGTATCTAACGAAGTGACCAGCGAAGCGATCCCCACTCCTCCGGATGATCCGGAGGCCGCCGAAGAAGCCATCCAGCGCCCGCCGGAGGCCATCCGCCCCGACCTGGAGGCGGCCTCCAAGAAGGCGAAGTCGCAGGACCCTGAAGGCTTCTGGGAGAAGGCGGTAGACGACTCCGACGGCGTAGGACCCAGCGGGGACGAGCTGACTTACGAGCAGGCCCGTCAGCTCGGGCTTCTGCCGGATGAGACCTCCTCCTGAGCCCATTCGGACGACCAGGATTCCCGGCGCCTTCGTAGCCCCCAGCCCGCCGCGCGGCGGGCTGGCACCGACGCCCGGCGTGGCCGGGCCGGGCCGACGCACGGTGCGTGATACAATCCCTCCCTCCCGCCCCACAGGCGGGGTCCTTGGGGCGTAGTGCAAAGGCAGCACACCGGACTTTGGATCCGTGGATCCAGGTTCGAATCCTGGCGCCCCAGCCTGATGGGCGCGTGGACCAAGCCCCTGTGACACGAAACGAGAGCGGCACTTCGGGTTTGGGCGGCGCCCGTCCACGAAGTGCCGCTCTCGCCGTTAACCGGTGCCCGCCCGTGCGGGACACCGCCTGTGGAATCTGCGGGCCCCTTGCCGACGGCCGGGGCGAGCGAGGTGCGAGGCATGAACATTGAATCGGTTGTCCTGGCTGCAGGCCAGGGGACACGCATGCGCTCCGAGCTGCCAAAAGTCCTGCACCCCCTGGGCGGCAGGCCGATGCTTGCCTGGAGCCTGGAGGCATGCCATGCCGCCAGCGGCGTCTGGCCGGTGGTGGTGGTTGCCCCCGAGTCAGGCCCGGTGCGCCAGGTGGCGGGCGAGGGCTGCCGCTACGTCGTGCAGACGGACCGCCTAGGGACGGGGCATGCCGTGCTGCAGACGGCAGAGATGCTGCGCGGGCGCTGCGACCTGGTGCTGGTGGCCAGCGCCGACATGCCGCTGATCGCGGCCGAGACCATGCGTCGGGTGATTGAGGCGCAGCGCAACAGCCGGGCGCCGTTCGCCTTCCTCACCCACCACGGGGCAGCGGCCCGCGGTTTTGGCCGGGTGATGAGGGATCAAGCCGGACATCCGAGGGCCGTCGTCGAGGAGCCGGAATGGACCGGCCCAGCGACAGGACCGATGGAGTTCAATTCCGGCCTGTACGCCTTCGAGGCCGCCTGGCTTTGGGAGCATCTGCCTGCCTTGCCCCCGTCCGCCAGCGGGGAATACTACCTGACGGACCTGGTCGCCGCCGCCTATGCGGAAAAGGCTCGCCCCGAAACCGTCAGCCCTGACGACCCGGATGAGGTGATCGGGATCAACACCCGGGTACATCTGGCCGAAGCGGAGCGAGCGCTGCAGCGGCGAATCAACCAAGGCTGGATGCTCGAGGGGGTGACGATCACGGATCCCGCCACCACGTATATCGGTCACGAAGTCCGCCTGGGGCGCGACACCGTCGTCTGGCCCAACACCCACCTGCAGGGCAGCACGACGATCGGGACCAACTGTCAGATAGGCCCAAACAGCATTCTGCGCGAGGCGCAGGTGGGAGATCGCTGCCGGGTGGAGGCCTCGGTCGTCGAAGGCAGTGTTCTGGAAGACGACGTGCAGATTGGGCCGTTTGCCCGTCTGCGGCCGGGCGCCCACCTGATGCGCGGGGTGCACCTGGGAAACTTCGGGGAGGTCAAGAACAGCACCCTCGGGCCGGGAGTCAAGATGGGGCACTTCTCGTATGTCGGCGATGCCTCCATCGGCCAGGGGGCGAACATCGGGGCCGGGACGATCACCTGCAACTTCGGGCGCGACGGCAAGAAGAACCTGACCGAGATCGGCGCCGGCGCTTTCATCGGAAGCGACACGTTGTTGGTGGCGCCCGTGCGCATCGGACAGGGTTCGGTGACCGGGGCGGGATCCGTGGTCACCCGCGATGTCGCCGACCATTCCCTGGCGGTCGGCGCGCCGGCGCGGACGATCCGCAAGCTGGGCCCGGATGACTGAGATCTCCTGGTTGACCGGTCTGCTGGTTCTGGCCGTCGGACTCAACGGCCTGCTGGCCGCGAGCCGCAGCGGCATGGTGAACTCTCGGCCGTCGAGCCTGCGCGAGGCCGGGCAGCGGGGCGACCGCAAGGCGGAGCAGGCGTACCAGGTGGCAGCCAACGCCAGCGAGCTGCTCTTGGCGTTCCGCCTGGTGCAGGCGCTGACGCGACTGCTCGCCTACGGCCTGGGCTTCACCCTGGCCGTGCAGGGGATGCAGCCGGACGCCGGTCTGCTCAGCCTGCTGGCGGTCGTGGCGGCTGTGGGTCTGCTGGTGGGACTGGTGGAGTGGGGCTTGGAGAACCTGGCCCTGCGCCGGCCGGAAGCCTGGGCCCAAGGCACGGTCGGATTGGCGCGGTTTGTGGTAACTGTCAGCCGGCCATTCTCCGCCGCCGCCCTGATTCTGGCCGGATGGGCCTCCGGCAAGCGGGGAGGGGCCCAGTTCCCGTTGGTCACCGAAGAGGAGATCATGACCCTGGTCGACGCCGGAGAGGAAGGGGGCGCCATCGAGGTGGAGGAGAAGGAAATGATCTACTCCATCTTCCAGCTCGGCGACACGCTGGCGAGAGAGGTCATGGTTCCCCGGATCGACATCCAGTCGCTAGACCAGGATACACCGGTGGCGGAGGCCACCCGCCAGATGATGAGCACCGGCCACTCTCGGGTTCCGGTCTATGCCGAGTCGATTGACCAGATCGTGGGCGTGCTGCACATCAAAGACCTGCTGCACGCATGGCAGGCCGGGGAGCAGGACCGGCCGGTCAAGGACCTGGCGCGGCCGGCGTACTTCGTTCCGGAGGCCAAGAAGGCCGGCGACCTGCTGGAGGAACTGCAGGACAAGCTGGTGCACATGGCGGTTGTCGTGGATGAGTACGGCGGAACTGCCGGAGTCGTGACGCTGGAGGACATCGTCGAAGAGATCATCGGCGAGATCCGGGATGAGTATGACCGATCCGAGGAGCGTGCCTACCATCAGATCGGGCAGTCGGAATTCATGTTCAGCGGTGGGATCGATCTGGACGACGTCAACCAGCTCACCGGAGCCGAGTTGACAAATGAGACCGCCGAGACTCTGGCTGGGTTCATCTACAGCCAGCTCGGCCGGTTCCCGAGCCAGGGGGAAACCCTACGGGCCGGGGGGCTGGACCTGACCGTCGAGCAGCTCGTTGGACGGCGGATACGCAAGGTGCGGGCAACGGTCGTTCGGCGAGAATCTGCGGAGCCTTCCCATGAAACTGACAGCAGACCTCAAGCGTGACCTGATCGAGCGCGCCCGTCGGGCCCGACGCCGGGCCTATGCGCCGTATTCGGGGTATCCGGTTGGGGCGGCCTTGCTGGCGTCCTCCGGCAGGATCTACACCGGCGTGAACGTGGAGAACGCGGCCTACCCCACCGGGATCTGCGCCGAGCGCAGTGCGGTCTTCAACGCCGTCGGCAGCGGGGAGCGGAGCTTTGAGGCTGTGGCCGTGGTCACCCAGAACGGCGGCTCCCCCTGTGGGGCGTGCCGCCAGGTGCTGTCAGAGTTCGGGCCTGCGATGCAGGTCCTGATCGCCGACGACAAAGGCAAGTTGGTGCGCCAGGCTAAGCTCAGCCAACTGCTCCCCGAGGCCTTCGGCCCAGGCCATCTCCAGAAACCTTAGCCCCGGGAGCCTCATTCCACTTCGTCGGACAGATCGATGAAACGGTACGGCTTGCGGTATTGAGAGTACAGCACCCGGTCGGGCAGCAGCGCCAACTCCCCCCGAAAATAACGCTGGAAGATCAGCCGGAAGGTGTTGACCGGGGTGAGGCTGTCATACAGCGCCTCGGACCCACCGTCTGGCAGGTAGAGGGCATTCAGGATTGTCATGCGTTCCTGCGGGTAGGAAACGCTGGCATGCCTGCCTTCCGGGCCGTGGTCGGCCTGCACGATGATGATCGGAGGCCGATCGGATTCTTTGAGGATCGCCGTGACCGCCTGAAGCAGGCGCATGTCGATGTAGCGGATCTGATCGCGGTATGCGCCCAGGTACTCGCTGTTGCTGACCGGCGATCCGGCATCCCCCAGGGTGAACGGCTGGGTCTGGTCGATCGGCTCGCCGGTCGGGCCGAACACGAACGGCGGATGGGGCGCGATCACATGGGCGAACACGAATTTGGGCCCCGGGGTTTGGGGGAGAACTGCTAGCTCGTCGAAGATGTAGTTGATCCGATCGCGGTGCAGCTGGTAGGGGTAGTCTAGGTCAGGCAGGAAGGCGGGCAAGGCGACCGAGAAGTCGGTGAGCAGCCGTCCGGCCGAGCCCTCCACCAGCATGGTCTCGAATGGGTTCAGGCCGCGTAGACCGAGAGCGCCCTCGATCGACCGGGGGGACAGGAAGAGGTCGGCGTCCCGAATTTCGGTGCCGTTCAGCCCGCTGGCGAAAGCGACCGTCGAGTAACCCAACTGCTCCAGGGCGCTCCGGACGCGGCTATGCTGCACCAGCTGCCAGAGCGGATCGCGGTTGACGCTGTCCGGGTCCGCCTGCGGCAGCAGCGTAGAAACGTAGTCCATGTTGAGCAGCGCCGCCAGCGACAGGCTGGTCTGGGCATGGTTGGCACGGCTGCGGTCGGCCACGTAGAAGCCGAGGCCTCGCAGCGCCTCGAGGGTGGGCGCGTTCTCGTAGTTGAAGACGGTGTGCAGGACATCCTCGCGAGCATAGGCGTCGAGGATGATCAGGTAGATATCCGGGGGCGGTTCCTCCTGAAGCCAGGCCGCGCCCGGGACGGGCACATCCACCAAGGCCGCCGAAGGCGACGTCAGCCGGTCGGCTTCGAAACGCAGGATCGATAAAAGCGGCACGACCAGGCTGAGGGCGGCGATGAGATTCAGCGCTCGGGTCAAGGGGTGCAGATCGCGCCGCGTGCGGAGAGTGGCGGCACAGCCCAGGGCCACCAGGGCCGTGGTCAGCGGCGCCAGGTAGCGGTGCCGACCCAGACCGCCGAGTCCGGCGGCGTGCAGCCCGGAATACAGCTGTCCGTAGCTGAGAAGCGCCACCAGCACCAGGCTGGTGATCAGTCCGGCCTTGAGGGGGTTGCGTAGCAGGAGGCAGAGCGCCACGAAGAGCGCCGTGCATAGCGCCAGGGATGCCAGGATTGCCCGCAGGGTTTCCCCTACGGGGACCCAGACCACATTGACCGCCAACAAGGCAAACGCCGGATACAGGGCGAAGAGGAAAGGGTGAAGGATGATGTGGCGGCGCATTCGGGTCTCGGCTTGGGGGCAGACCTGCCAGGGCAGGTACTAGCCCGCCATTGTAACCCACCGTCGGCCGCGCCCTGGCCTCCGGAGCAGGTCTCGGGCTCGGGCAGGGGCGGCTGGTATAATCCCGACGTGGCCGCCCGCGAGCGAGTCTACCGGACAGAGGCGGTGGTTCTGCGGCGGGGGGACCTGGGCGAGGCAGACCGCCTGCTGACGGTATTCTCGCCGAAGTACGGCAAGCTGCGCCTGGTGGCCAAGGGCGTGCGGCGTCCCACCTCCCGCAAGGCCGGACACCTCGAACCCCTGACGAGAGTCGACCTCCTCCTGGCGAAAGGGAGGGAGCTCGATATCATCACCCAAGCCCAATCGCTTCAGACCTATCCGCTGCCGACGGAGGATCTGGAACGGCTCGGCTATGCCTTGTATGCCGCCGAACTGCTGGATCACTTCAGTGTAGCCGAAGGAGAGACCCGAAGCCAGTACCGCTTGCTGACCGACACCCTGGAGCGACTCTCGGGGGGGGATGAGCCCGCACCGGCCATCCGACATTTCGAACTGCAGCTCCTAGAAGTGTCGGGATTCCGGCCGGAACTGTTCGGCTGTGTCGGCTGCGGTACGGGGATTCGGCCGGAGGCGCAGTTCTTCTCGGCGGAGCATGGAGGGGTATTGTGCCCGGCCTGCGGAGGCGCAGAGGCCGATGCCCTGCCGGTCTCGCTGAGCGCCCTGCGGGTGCTGCGGCACTACCAGCGCAGCACATACGCCGCCTCCGCCGCAGTGCGGGTTAGGGCTGAGGTGATGCAGGAGATCGAGCGACTGATGCAGGTGTACCTGAGTCACCTGCTCGAGCGCCGGCTGAATGTCCCGGCATTCCTGCGCCAGATTCGAGAGCTCCGCTGAGCGGTGTGCGACACGACGACGAGGACGGAATGCGACGCACTCTCCAAGATGTAATCATGGATCTCCAGCACTTCTGGGCGGACCAGGGGTGTGTGATCTGGCAGCCCTACCACACCCAAGTGGGCGCAGGTACCATGAACCCCGCCACCTACCTGCGGGTGCTTGGCCCGGAGCCGTGGCAAGTGGCCTACGTCGAGCCGTCGATTCGCCCCGACGACGCGCGCTATGGGGAGAACCCGAATCGCTTGCAGCGGCACTATCAGTTCCAGGTCATCCTCAAGCCAGACCCCGGAAACCCCCAGGAGATCTATCTCCAATCGCTGCTCCATTTAGGGATTGACCCGGCCGTCCACGACATTCGCTTCGTTGAAGACAACTGGGAACAGCCGGCGCTGGGAGCCTGGGGATTGGGTTGGGAAGTCTGGCTGGATGGGCAAGAGATCACCCAGTTCACCTACTTCCAGCAGGCCGGGGGGATCGTTCTCGACCCGGTGTCGGTCGAGATGACCTACGGGCTGGAACGGATCTTGATCGCCCTCAACGGCCTCGATCACTTCACCGAGATCCCATGGGACGAGCGGCATACCTACGGTGATCTGAACCTGGGCTCCGAGCAAGAGTACAGCCGCTACTACTTCGAGATCGCCGATGTCACCAATCTGTGGGAGATGTTCTCGCGGGCGGAAGCGGAAGCCAATGGGGCCCTAGCTGCCGGTTTGGTGCTCCCGGCTCATGACTATGTCTTGCAGTGCTCCCATCTGTTCAACTTGCTGGACACCCGCGGCGCCGTCGGTGTGACCGAGCGCGCCGGCCTGTTCAACCGCATGCGCGAGATGGCGCGCGGCGTGGCTGAAGCCTACCTGGCTCAGCGACAGGCAATGGGCTTCCCCTGGCTCGCCCCCGCCGCCCCGGCACCGGCCGCAGGGTTGCCTCCGGCCGGCAAGCTGCTGGCGCCGGCGGAGTTCGTGCTCGAGATCGGAACCGAAGAGCTGCCGGCAGGAGACCTGGCCTCAGCCATCGACCAGCTCCGGCTGGCTGTGCCCACTTTGCTGGAGACCGCCCGCCTTGCCCATCAGGAGGTCCGGGTCATGGGCACGCCGCGACGTCTGGCGGTCTTGATCGAGGCCCTGTCGCCGGTGCAGTCGGAGCAGGTGACGACCGTCAAGGGTCCGCCGGCGGAGCGGGCCTTCACGGCGGATGGCAAGCCAACCCCGGCGGCCCAGGGATTCGCCCGAAGCCGGGGGCTTGCGGTGGAGGACCTGCAGGTACGGGAGATGGAAGGCGGCCGCTATGTGGTCGCCGAGGTTCGCCAGGCCGGAGGCGCCAGCACCCTGGTCCTGGCCGAGCGCCTGCCTGGCCTGATCGCAGGCCTCAAGTTCGAGCGAACGATGCGCTGGGAGGCCACCGGCGCCGCCTTCTCGCGTCCGATCCGGTGGCTGGTGGCGCTGCACGGCGACCAGGTCGTTCCCTTCGAATACGCCGGTCTGCAGTCGGGGCGCCAGACGCGGGGCTTGAGGCTGCGCTCCCCGGAAACCTACGCATTGAACCAGGCGCCGGACTACTTGGGCGTGCTTCGGCAGGCAGGCGTTATCCTCGATCCCCAGGAGCGTCGGGGGCTGATCGCCGCGGAAGCGGCAGCGATGGCGGCCGAGGTCGGCGGCGAGTGCGCTGAGGACGGCGGTCTGTTGGCCGAAGTGACCAACCTGGTGGAATCGCCGGCGGTCTTCTGCGGCAGTTTCGCGCGTGAGCATCTCACGCTGCCGCAGGAAGTCCTGATCGCGGTGATGAAGAAACACCAACGCTACTTCCCGGTCACTCGCGGCGAAGAACTGCTGCCGCACTTCCTGGGGGTCCGCAATGGCGACCGGCAAGGCCTCGATACCGTCGTCAAGGGAAACGAACACGTCCTGCGAGCACGGTATGCCGACGCCGCCTACTTCGTCCGCCGGGATCTGGAGCGCCCGTTTGAGGCCTACCGGGAGGGATTGTCTCGTCTGACCTTCCAGACCCAGCTGGGCTCGATGCTCGACAAGACCCAGCGGGTCGAAGCCTTGGTTGAGAAGCTCGCCCCGGATCTGGGATTGACCGAGGGCGAGCGCCGCACGGCCATGCGGGCTGCCCACCTGTGCAAAGCCGACTTGATGACCGAGATGGTGGTGGAGATGACCTCGCTGCAGGGTGTGCTGGGGGCCCAGTATGCCCTGCAAGCTGGCGAGCCGGTCGAGGTCGCCCAGGCGATCCGGGAGCACTATCTGCCCCGCCACGCCGACGACGACCTCCCAGCCAGCCGGCCAGGGATGGCCGTGGCGGTTGCCGACCGTTTGGACACGCTGGTTGGGCTGTTCGCCGTTGGGTTGCAGCCGACTGGGACGCGTGATCCGTTCGCGTTGCGCCGTGCGGCGATCGGGCTGATCCACCTGCTGACCCAGAGCGGCACTTCGCTCGACCTGCGGCGTGCCCTCGAGCTGGCAGGGCAAGGCATGCCGGTGACCGTCTCCGACGGCGTGCGGCGAGACTGCCTGGGCTTCATCGCCGGACGGCAGGAGTCGCTCTTCGGAGAAGGCCGTCCCTACGACGTCGTCGCCGCCGTCCTGGCCGCCCAAGGACACAATCCGGCCTCAGCTCTGCAGGCGATCGAGCGCCTGGCCGAGGCCGTTCGCCAGGGAAACTGGCCGCTCAAGCTGCAGGCCTATGCCCGCTGCGTTCGGATCGTGCGCGGCGAGGTCGAACAACATCTCGTCGATGCGGGGCTGCTGCGCGAGCCCGCCGAGGCCGCTCTGCTCAAGGCCGTCGAGCAGGCCGAGGCTCAGCCGCGGCCGACGGGCTCGGTGGACGATTTCCTATGTGCCTTCGATCCCCTCGTCCCGGTCATTACCCGCTTCTTTGATGAGGTGCTGGTGATGGCCGAGGAGCCCGGGCTGCGGAAGGCGCGGTTGGGCTTGCTGCAGCACGTCGCCGCTCTGGCGGATGGGGTCGCCGACCTCTCGCGCCTGGAGGGCTTCTAGGAGGATGAGGCCCTTCCCGGTCGGCCGGTGCGATAGAACCTTCAACCGCGCCCGGCGCACCTTTGAATCCCTGCGCTCCATCCAGGTGGATGGGGCGCCGCTTGCCTTCGTCTGGCTGGGTGGCCGGTAGCGATGGCCGGTGGGAGCGTCACGGAAGAGATCAAGGACCGCCTTGACATCGTCGAGGTGATTGGCGGCTCCGTCAAGCTGCGGCGCTCGGGAAAGAACTACACCGGCTTCTGTCCCTTCCATCCCAATAGCCACACTCCGGCCTTCGTGGTGTTCCCGGAGAGCGGAACCTGGCGCTGCTTCGGCGCCTGCAACGAAGGCGGTGACGTCTTCAAGTTCGTGATGAAGAAGGATGGCCTGGACTTCAAGGAGGCACTGCGAGTACTGTCCGCGCGCGCCGGCGTCGAGCTGCCCGAGCG
The DNA here is from genome assembly GCA_022866145.1 of Anaerolineales bacterium. Taxonomy (NCBI): domain Bacteria; kingdom Bacillati; phylum Chloroflexota; class Anaerolineae; order Anaerolineales; species Anaerolineales bacterium. Next base: position 13,451 of record JALHUE010000039.1, read on the forward strand.
CGAGGCCGGGGAGAGCGCCGACGAGGAGACCCATGCCCGACTACGATCCTTGCTGGAAGCGGCCAGCGCCTA
>JALHUE010000040.1 GCA_022866145.1 Anaerolineales bacterium
TCCGTCACCCGCCCCCGCGGTATCCCCCCGACCCCCAGCGCCAGGTCCAGCGCCAACGACCCCGTCGGAATCACCTCCACCGCCAGATGCCGCGCCTCCCCCAGCCGCATCACCGCCCCCTCCCCGTACTGCTTGCGGATCGCGGTCAGCGCATCCTGCAACGCGGTTGCTTTGCTGGCTTCGCCCTCGACCGCTTCCGTCCGTTCGGCAACCGCGCGCCTAGCCAAATCGCACCTCCCGGGCTCCCTCTCACTCTCGCCTCCAGAGTAGCACATTTGTTCTATCTGTCAAGGCCCAGGCCCAACCGCAAGCCCGCGCCCCGGCCGCGGTCTCCCAAGACGGGCAGGGCGCCCCCGGCGCCGGCGAACAGGGGCTCAGCGGATAGAAGCCCCTCCGGGCGTGGGGTAGAATGGACCTCATTCCGGGAGGAGCAGCAGGCCGATGAAAATCGTGACGGATTGCGCGGCGGACATGCCGAAGGAAGAGCTCGAAGCGCTCGACATTACCCAGGCTCCCCTGTTCATCCAATTCCCCGAGGGCGAGGTGAACTCCGCTGACCTCACGCTCGATGAGTTCTATGACCGCCTGGAGGCGATGCGTCCGACGATCCCTACCACCGCCCTGCCCTCCAGTGGGGTCTTCGAGGCTCTCTACAACCAATTGGCGGGCGTCGGCGAGCAAGTCTTCTCTATCCACATTTCCTCCGGGCTGAGCGGCACGCTGAACGCTGCACGCGTCGGCGGTGAGCAGGCCGTGGCCGAAGTCGACACCTGGGACTCGATGACCCTTTCGGGCGGCCAGCGCATTCAAGTACTGGTGGCCGCTTGGGGGAATCGCGCCGGCTGGAAACTAGAGAGAATCCGCGAGCGGCTCGAACAGATCCGCACTCAGACCGAAGTCATCTACACCCTGGAGACGCTGGAGTACTTGGCCCACGGCGGACGCATCGGGCGGGTTCAGGCCTTGATGGGGTCCGTGCTCAAGATCAAACCGGTCATCCGAGTCGACCACGCCGACGGCAAGTACAGTACCGTGAGCAAGAGCCGGACGATCCCCCAGGCGCTGGAGACGATCACCGACCATCTGCATCAGCTGTATGGGAAAACCCCGGTCTGGGTCAACATCCTGCACGGCCGCTTCGCGCAGGCCGCCGACACTCTGGCGGCAAGTATGAAGGAGCGCCTGAACGTCGCCAGCCTCGAGGTCAGCCGGATCTCTCCCGTCCTGGGTGTGCATACCGGACCGGGGATTGTCGGGGCGGCTGTGCTGCCGATCAGCCTGCTGGAAGACCTGCTCTAGCCCTTGAGGGCGGCCTGGCAGGCCGCCTTCGCTTTCCTGCCCACCTTCCGTTTCACGACGACAGCGCCGACCTAGGCAGCGCCCCGGTCATGCGCGGCCGGACCGAGCCCGGCCGCCAGCTCGAGTTGAAGGGCGCGAGACACCCTGGGCGACCTCCACCAGCGCTTCAAAGTCCAACGGATCAAGCGCGAGCTCGTCCTTCCGCGGACTCAGCAGCCTTAAGCCGAACCGCTCTCCGCCTGACACGAGAGGCATCGACACCTGGGCTGCCCCGCGCTCTGTCCCCAGCCGATGCACTGTGCTCAGGCTACCATCGACTGTCAGGCGGGTCGCCCCGCCTTGAGCCCCCAGATCGTGGATCGCCCTTTCCAGCGGGCGCCAGCCCAGGGCGGTTGCATCCATCATCTCGGCATAGAAGCGCCTGGTCGCCGAATTGACGCCGGGCCTTCACCCTACCAGGCGGATCCTTGAGCGGGCGATCAACGATCGCTTGAAGCCAGATCCTGATCGGGGTGAATGCCGCCGCCACGATCAGCGGGGTGATCACGACGGCTGCATCGCTCCGTTCTCCCGGGAACGCGACCAACAACCGCTGCGAGCGGCCGACGGCCGCAGTAGA
>JALHUE010000041.1 GCA_022866145.1 Anaerolineales bacterium
CGTGACCGGTTATCTCCCAGGACATGCCGTGATTGTAGCCCAGGCGGGCGCTGGAGGCGGCTTGCGCGCGGCCCGATCCCGGGGACACCGAGGGTGAGTGGGGCGCGACGCCAACTTCGAGCATCTCAGTTCACACCGGTGTGAATGCGCTAATCGAGCGGCTATAATCAGGGGGCCAAGACGGGGATCCTCGATGATCCGGACGCTGCTGCTGCACCTCCTGCACTCGCTCGACCGTGTCCGGCGCAATCATGCGCTAGAACACGCGACCTTGCAGCTCCTCAATCGTTCTCACCCGCAGGCCCTGCTGATCGGCCGATCCGACCGCAAGGGATTCCTCCTGTACGGCGCAGTGCCGATCGAGGCTGCCGGCCTGGCCGTATTCGGCGCCCTGCAACGTCTGCGCGCCGGGGAGGCGCGCCTAGCCATTCATCCAAACTGCGGCACCAACCTGATCACCAGCGCCACCCTGGCCACGTTGGCGACCGCTCTCGCCCTGGGGGGCGCACGGGGTACCCGTCAGAGGCTGGAACGCATGCCGCTGGCGATCCTGGCCAGCCTGGCCGCCCTGCTCATCGCCCGTCCGGCCGGCCGGCTGGCCCAGCGCTATCTGACCACCCAAGCGGACATCGGCGGGCTGCAAGTGCTCTCCATCGAGCGTCTGGCCAGGCCGGGCCCGGTCATCCATCGCGTTCGCACCTCGGGCTGAGCCCTGATGGCCAAACCGAAGCCGACCGTCTACCTGCTCTACGGCGACGACCGCCTCGCCATGCAGGAGACCGTCGGCCGCCTGCGGGCCCAACTGGGGGACCCCGTCTCGGCGGAACTGAACTTCCAGCGCTTCAACGCCCGCAGCCTCGACCTCCCCGGATTGGAAGCAGCCTGCCTGGCCATGCCATTTCTGGCCTCCCGCCGGATTGTCGTGCTTGAGAACGCCGAGGCGCTGAAGAACTCCGGCGACGCCATGAAGCGGCTGATCCTCTGGCTCCCCCAGCTGCCAGCGACCACCGCCCTGGTGTTCCTGACGGACGTGGCCCTGGACAAGCGAGACGCCGACTCGGAGTTTCGCTCCGCCTCCCGCCTGCACAAATGGATCGTGGAGCACCCCGACTCTGCCTACGCCAAGGCGTTTCCTCTCCCGCGAGGGGATGCCTTCGAGCGCTGGCTGGGCGACCGGGCACGCCTGCATGGCGCCGAGCTGTCGCCGGCAGGCGCCCGACTCCTGGCAGAGTTCACCGCCGGCGATCCCCTGTCCGCCGACCTGGAGCTGGCCAAACTCGCTGACTATGTGGACCGACAGCGACCCATCGCACCGGAGGACATCGAAACCTTGAGCCCGTACCAGGCACAGACCGACATCTTCGCCATGGTCGATGCGATGGGCAACCGAGATTCCCCCGCCGCCTTAAGGCATCTCGACCGGATCCTCGCCAAGGAAGATGCCCGCTACGTGTTCCCCATGGTGGTCCGCCAGTTCCGGTTGATCTTGCTCGCTCACGACGCCAACGTTGTCGGAGTGCCCCCTCACGAGGCGCTGCGCACGCACCCCTTCGTCGCCCGCAAAGCCTCGGCCCAAGCCCGCAACTTCTCACGGCCCGACCTGGTGCGCATCTACCACCACTTGGTGGAGATCGATCTGAACTCCAAGAGCGGGCGCGAGGACCTCGCTCCCGCTCTCCACGGTCTCGTGGCTGGTCTTGCCGGCTGATTCTCGCTCGCGGTTCGGCTGGGCTTGACCGCTCCGCCTGGATGGCGCGCCCGTGCACTGCGGCGTTGGACCCTGCCCGAAGACCCTGCCCGAAGGCCCTGCTCAGAGACGTCTCCAGGCGGGGGCATTCAGCCGTGAGCGAGGCTGGCCTTCGCGACCTGCTGAATGGACTCGGTCCCGCTGCTCAGACCGATGAGGCGCGGGCGGCGGCCACCCCGAGCCACAGGTGGCCCGGAAGCACCGCCCGATGGGTCTGCAGCCGGATTGGCCCAAGCTGAGAGGGCGTTTCGCCCTCGGCAGTCGAAGGGTGCAGGAAGCACAGGTCCGGCTCCGCACCGTACTTGGCGCGGTAGTGGCTGGCTGCGCGTTGGACCTTCGAGGCCAGGTCGGTCCCGCGATCGGGGTCATACCACAGCATGCCAGTCGTCATTTCCATCCTCCCGATCCTCCGCTCTGGTTCGGCAGCACTCGCTCGATATGCCAGGTGCGCCGCTCATGATCCTGCGAGACGATACAGCGCAGGCCGTCAGCGGTCGTCAGGTGGTAGCGCCCCTGGCGAACCGCGCTCTGCATCCTTTCCAGCCGACGGACCACGTGCCGTTTGCCGCGCCAGGTGAACTCCGAAGGTAGGTCCATCGGACCTACCGACCGGACCCAGAGGCGTGCATGCAGCTGCAACCCGGTCATTGAGGCCTGCACGCCTCAGGCGACCCGCTCACGCCGGCCACCCAAGCCTGTTGCCGAATGTCTTCGAGGCAAGCCACCAGATCCCGCACGGGCAACCACATCGCCTGGATCGCTTGCACGCCGTCCCTGCCGAGGATGCGAAACCGGCCCGGAACCTCGCGGCCGCGGGCAAGCTGCATTCCGGCGGTAGGCGCGGGCTCGACCGCGCTCTTCGCAGGCGTGATCTGCAGGACGTGAACACCCACCGAGCCGCCGAACTGGCGCAGCCACGCCAGCCGGGATTCCAGCTCCGCGGTTCCGCCCCAGGCCGCCAGATCTTCGACGGCCACGACCATGCTCGGCGCCCGATCCAAGCCCAGCTGACGATGCCTGACTTCATCGGCCAGCCAATCTAGCAACGCCCGCGCCCGGCGCCGGTCGACCACGGGCTCCAGGCGGGCATGCGGCAGACGATCGATCATCCCCAGCTGGCATCCACTTGGATCGATCCCGACAACCCCGAGTGCCTGAGGCGAAGTGCTCCAGCATAGGGACACCAAGCAGGAACGCAGCAGCTCGGATTTGCCGCACCCGCGGGGACCTGAGATGCTCAGGTGGTCGGGCCTCCCCGCCCCCAGGCTGAACCGCCACGGAAGGCCATCGAGCGTCCGGCCGATCAGTGCCGTTCGGGGCTCGAGGAGGGAGTGTTGCAGGACAAGCCGCAGGGACTCAGCCGGCAGGGCATCCCGCAGGGACCGGCCCGAAGGCGGGCGGGGCGGGTGGATCACAGACTCCAGGTGGACCCGGCCTGTCGGCTCGAGCACCAAGTAGGGTTTCATTCGACCTGCTCCGTCGTGCAGAACGTTTGTTCTATTCTATAGAACATTTGTTTCCATGTCAAGAGCGGCTTGGCACCGGAAATGGGTCTCCCATGCGCTGTGCTACAATCGAATCTGGATGTCCAGCCAAGCCGAGACCGACGTCCGTCCCTCCCCGATTGCCGGGACCTGGTACCCGGACGATCCCACGATCCTTGCCCGCACCATTGACAGCCTGCTAGCGGCAGCCACCAATCCCCCCCTGCCGGGGACCGTGGTCGGCGTGATCGCGCCCCACGCAGGACACCGCTACAGCGGCGCCGTGGCGGCGCATGCCTTCCGCTGCCTCGAGGCCGAACGGCCCGAGGTCGTGGCGGTCGTCTCGCCGTTACACACCCCCCACCCCGCCCGCTTGCTGACAACTACCCACCAATCTTTTTGGACGCCTCTGGGGACGATCCCGGTGGCGCAGGATTTGCTCGGCCGGCTGGCCGAGCTCTTGCTGGCTGACTCGGCGATCCGCTTGGAGACCGTGGCCCACGACAGCGAGCATTCCCTGGAGATCGAGCTGCCCTTCTTGCAGCGCGCCCTCCGCCAGCCCTTCCGCCTGCTGCCTTTGATGGTGCGCGAACAAAGCCCTCGGGTTGCCGAAGCCGTGGGACGGGCCCTGGCAACCGTACTGTCTGGGACCCCGGCAGTCCTGGTTGGCAGCACAGATCTCTCACATTTCTTCCCTGCCGACGTGGCCCGCCGTCTCGACGCGGAGATGCTGACCCGCATCGCGGCCTTCGACCCTGTGGCCGTAATGGCGGCGGAAGACGAAGGCGTGGGATTTGCCTGCGGCCGGGCTTCGGCGGCCGCCGTCCTGTGGGCGGCCCGTCAGATGGGCGCCGACTGCGCCCGGATTCTGCGCTACGGCACTTCCGGCGATGTCACCCGCGACCAATCATCGGTAGTCGGATACGCGGCTGCCGCCATTTACCGCAGCACGGGCTAAGCGTCGGCCGGACTCGCGGTCCCGCCGGGGACGACCACAGGCTTCGAGGCCGCAAGGCGACACAGGACGATGCCAACGCAGCTCACTCAGGATATCCTTCAGCTTGCGCTCGTCGCTCTGCTCCTGATTGTCAACGGCTTCTTCGTGGCCGCTGAGATCGCCTTCGTCAGCATCCGCCGCACCCGGGTTGCCGAGCTGGCCGATCAAGGGGAGAAGCGCGCCCACTGGCTGCAGAAGGCGGCTCAGCATCCCGAGCGGTTTCTGGCGGCGGTGCAGCTTGGCGTGACGATGGCCAGCCTGGCCCTGGGCTGGGTCGCCCAGCCGGCGTTGGCCGGCCTGCTCAGTCCTCTGCGGGCGCTGCTGCCCGACAGCGTCGACGACGCCCTGGCCCACAGCCTTTCCGCCGCGGCCGCATTCGCCCTGGTCACCTTCCTGACCATCGTCGTTGGCGAGCTCACACCCAAGGCCATCGCCCTCACCAAGCCCGAGCCGACCGCCCTGCGCGTTGCCCAGCCGATGCTGGGCGCGATGTGGCTCTTCCGCCCGCTGATCTGGCTGCTGAACAGCGCCGCTGGCGTCCTGGTTCGGGCCCTCGGAGTCCGTCCGGCCCCCGAGGCCGAGGGCGCCCACTCCGTCCAGGAACTCAAGATGCTGGTGACCGCTAGCGCGGAAAGCGGGGTCGTCGAGGACGAAGAGGAGGTGATGCTGCACGCCGTCTTCGACTTTGGAGACACTCTGGTCCGGCAGGTGATGGTGCCGCGTACCGAGGTCGTGGCAGTCCCAGCGCTTGCCAACACTCAGGAGCTCCTGGGCGTGGCGCTCGAGCATCCATTCTCCAAGTTCCCCGTTTTCGAGGGAGACCTCGACCACGTCGTGGGCGTGCTCCACATCCGGGACCTGCTGCGCAGCCAGCTATCCGAGGACGTCTCGGCTCAATCGGCGCAATCGCTGATGCGCGAGGCGATCTTCATCCCCGAAACGGCCCGGGTCAGTCAGCTGCTGAGGCGATTCCGCGCCCGCCGCCAGCATCTGGCCATCGTGCTGGATGAGTACGGCGGAACTGCCGGGGTGGTTGCCCTGGAGGACCTGCTCGAGGAGATCGTGGGCGATGTCCAGGGGCCGTTTGACAAGGAGCTAGAGATCCTACTCCAGGCCGATGGCTCAGCCTGGATTGATGGCCTGACTCTGACGGAGGAGGTCAACGAACGCTTTGACCTGCAGCTCGAAGATCCTCACTACGATACGATCGCCGGCTACATGCTCGGGCGTCTCGGCCGAATGGCCAAACTCGGAGACGCCATTCAAGTCGGAGGCGCCAAGCTCGAGGTCCGTCAAATGGACGGCCTGCGCATCGCCCAGGTGCGCCTGAGCGGCAGCGGAAGCCCTTCCCCCGAACCTAGCCCCGGATCCTGACCCACCCGATGTACGCCGAGGTCGCCGTCAACCTGCCGCCGGTCCGGGGCACCTTCCACTACCACCTGCCTCCAGACTTGGAGGCCCGCCTGCAGCCTGGACACCTGGTGATTGTCTCGTTCGGCCAGCAGCGAGTCCAGGGAGTTGTGCTGCGCCTTCTAGAGCAGGCAGAAGTACCGGAAACCAAGCCGGTGCTCGAGCTTGTTGAAGATGCCCCGGTGCTGACCGCCACCCAGCTGGCTCTCGCCCGCTGGATCAGCCAGACCAGCCTCACCCCGTTGATCGAGTGCCTGACACTGATGGTCCCCCCCGGGCTGGCACAGCGCGCCGACACCGAGTATCGCCTGACCGCTGCCGAGACGCCGGCCAAGACCGAGGCGGAAGCCCGCCTGGTGGGGCTGCTGGCGCGGCGCGGCCCGCTGCGTGGGCGCCAGATCGACCGTCTGCTCCCGCGGCAGGAATGGCGCAGGTCGGCCGAGCACCTCGTGCGCCGCGGGGGCCTGCAGCGAACGCCGGTACTGGATCCGCCGAAGGTTCGCCCCAAGCGGGTCCGCAACGCCCGCCTGGCGCAACCGCCCCACGAAACGCTGCCGCCGGAGCTTGCACTCGGCCGGCCCGGCTCGGCGGCGGAAGCACGCCGCCGCCGGATGCTGGAGGTCCTGGTCCGCGAACGCGAGCCCGTCGAGACGTTCTGGTTGTACGCCGAGAGCGGCGGCACGCTCGCAGACCTGCATGCCCTGGAGGAACGCGGCCTGGTGGTGCTGAGCGAGGCCGAAGTCTGGCGTGATCCACTGGCAGGCATATCCTTCGTCGCCGCCCAGGCGCCGCAGCTCACCTCCGATCAAACCGCCGCCTGGGAGAGGATCCTTCCCCATCTCGACCGCGTGCCTGGTTCGGCCCCGCTTCCCGTGCTACTCCACGGCGTCACCGGCTCCGGCAAGACGGAGATCTACCTGCGCGCCGTCGAAGCCACGCTGGCTGCCGGTCGGCAGGCGATTGTCCTGGTGCCCGAGATCGCCCTCACGCCGCAAACCGTTCGGCGATTTCTGGCGCGCTTTCCAGGCCAGGTCGGACTCATCCACTCCCAGCTTAGCAGCGGAGAGCGGTATGACACGTGGCGGCGCTGCCGGCAGGGGGCACTCCCGGTGGTCGTCGGTCCCCGCAGCGCCCTGTTCGTCCCGCTGCCCTCCATCGGCTTGATCGTCGTCGATGAGTGTCACGACGAGTCCTACAAGGAACAGGCAACCGCCCCGCGCTACCACGGGCGAGAGACGGCTATGGCCTACGCCCGGCTGCTCGGGGCGGCCTGCATTTTGGGCAGTGCCACTCCGGACCTCGACACCTACTTCAAGGCCGCGGCCCAACAGCTCGAGTTGGTGACCCTGCCGCAGCGGATCCTCGGACATCGCCGGGTTCTCGACGCACAGCGCCGGCGCTTGGGAGCGGGCGGGCGCTACAAGCCCGCCGAAGCCGACGCCGAGTACGCCGATCTCCCGCCGGTGACCCTGGTCGATATGCGCAAGGAACTGCGAGAAGGCAACACGTCTTTGTTCAGCCGGGATCTCATTCGGGCCTTGCACGCGACCCTCGACGCTCAGCAGCAGGCTATCCTCTTCCTCAATCGCAGAGGCACGGCGACCCACATGTTCTGCCGGGATTGCGGTTGGGTCCTGCGCTGCCCTCGCTGCGATGTCCCTATGGCCTACCACAGCCAACCGGGAGAGGCCCGCTGCCACCGCTGCGGCTATCGACGCTCGACCGCGAAGGTGTGCCCGAACTGCGGCGGAGATCGGGTGCGCCACTTCGGGGCGGGAACTCAGCAGGTGCAGGCCGAGGTCGAGCGGCTGTTCCCTCGGGCACAAACCCTGCGCTGGGACCGGGATACCGCCCACGCTCCCGAACAGCACCTGGTGATCTTGGATCATTTCATCGACCACCGGGCCGATGTGCTGGTTGGAACGCAAATGATCGCCAAGGGCCTCGATCTGCCCCTGGTCACGCTTGTTGGCGTTGTCTTGGCCGACACGGGTTTGAACCTGCCGGACTTCCGTGCGGCTGAGCGCACCTTCCAGGTCCTCAGCCAGGTCGCCGGTCGGGCAGGCCGCAGCCCGCTGGGCGGTCGCGTGATCCTTCAAACCTATCAGCCTGAGCACTACGCCTTGCAGGCCGCTGCCCGCCACGACTACGCCGGCTTCTACCGGCAGGAACTGGAGAAGCGCCGCGATCTAGGGTATCCCCCTTACCGACGCCTCGTCCGCCTGGTCTACGCCCACACCTCGTCGCAGGCGGCTGAGCGGGCAGCCATCGAGATGGGGCGGCGTTTGCAGGCCAGGCTGCAGGCGGCCGGGGGATCAACCGAATTGATCGGGCCCGCTCCATGCTTCTTCGAGCGTGTCGGGGGAAGGTACCGCTGGCAGGTGATCCTGCGGGGGCAGCGACCGCTTGACGCCCTGCAGGGACCCTTGCCCGAGGGCTGGCAGATCGACGTCGATCCGGTGTCGCTTCTGTGAGCGCGCCCGGCGGATCGCGGGCGAAGCTGCCGCCGAACAAAAAATCCGCCGCCACCAGGGGCGTGCGGAGGACGGCGGACCAGTCGTTTGGGGCGCCGGCCGGCACCGCAAGGGGCCGGACTGCGAGCTACCCCACGTAAGATCGAGTATTGTCTGCCGACGCGGGTCCGGGTGGCGGCTTCAATTTCATGCTAGCACACTGCCCGCGGCGCCACAAGTGACAGGGCTCCTACGCCTCCGGGGTCGGGGAAGCCAGAGCCGCCCCCTCAAACCGCCGCCTGCACGCCTCCATATAGCTTCTCGCGCACGGCCAGCACCTTCCGGCGCAGGCCATCGTCGGTCTCCAGCAGGTCGCCGATCTTGTCGCAGGCGTACAGCACGGTGGTGTGATCCCGGCCACCGAGCGTGGCCCCGATCTTCGGGAACGAGGCATGAGTCTCGGAGCGGATCAGATACATCGCCACCTGGCGTGGCAGGGCCACGTCCTTAGACCGATTGCGGCTGATCAACGTCGCTTCGCTCACGCCGAACTGCTCGGCCACGGCCGAGAGGATCCTTTCCGCCGTCAAGGCACCGCCGCGCGGCAGCAGGTCGACCAGGGCCGTATCCACCAACTCCGGCGTCAGGCTGGCTCCGCTCAGCTGGGCGTAGGCAACGACGCGGGTCAGAGCCCCCTCTAACTCCCGGATGTTGCTCTGCACCCGGCGGGCGATCTGCTCCAGCAGGGCGGGTTCGACGTCTTGCCCTGCCCGCTCCGCCTTGGAGCGCAGGATGGCAACTCGGGTCTCCAAGTCCGGCGGCTGGATGTCCACCGTCAGGCCCCACTCGAAGCGGGATCGCAGCCGCTCCTCCAGGGTGACCATCGCCTTGGGCGGCCGGTCGGACGAGATGACCAACTGCTTCTCCTGTCCGTGCAGCGCATTGAACGTGTGGAAGAACTCCTCCTGGGTGGCTTCTTTGCCGGCGATGAACTGGATATCGTCGATCAGCAACACGTCGCTGCGCCGATAGCGCTCGCGGAAGCTATCGGTGGTGTGCGATCGAATGGCATTGATCAGGTCGTTGGTGAACTCTTCCGATGACACGTACAGCACCTGCAGGCCTCGCTGCCGGCAGGCGATTCCCATGGCGTGCAGCAGGTGGGTCTTTCCCAGCCCGACGCCGCCGTACAGGAATAGGGGGTTATAGGCTCGGGCTGGGCTCTCAGACACAGCCTGGGCGGCGGCGTGCGCCAGCCGGTTGCTCGGGCCGACGACGAAGGTCTCAAAGGTGTAGCGGGTGTTCAGATGCCGAGAGGGTTCCTCGATGGGAAGGCTCGGTGCAGCCGTGGTCGGCGGCATCCGCTCCTCGCCGATCAGATCATCCTGCCACACGATGAACCGCACCTCGACCGTGCGGCCCGCCATACCACTCAGGATGCGCTTAACGGTCGACAGCAGGCGCGACTGCAGCCAGTCGCGGGCGTAAGCATTGCGCACACCCACGATGAACTCGCCGTCTTCGTACGCCAACAGCTCGGCATCTCGCACCCAGGTGTCGTAGCTCGCGCGCGGCATCTCCACTTGGATCTGCCCCTGGGCCGCATGCCAAAGCTGCTCTGGGTTCATGCAATACCTCCACGCCGACCCGCCGGCTAAGGTCGAACGCCGTAGGCCACGATGGTCCAATTGGCTGCTGCTTGCTTGACGTGCGTGATGTGCTTCGATTGCCGGGGGTCAGCTGCCCCGTCTGGCGCGATGGTCGTGGACTGGCACAAACGGTGCATACAATCCCGACTCAGCGCGGCTTCATTGTAGCAAAGGGAACACCGCGCTTCAAGAAAAAGAGGCCGCCCGAACCTAAAAACCCGACAACCTTTAAGGTAGGGAACTGTTAAAGGAGTGCCAAGATTCTGACCCGACTCCCTGCCGCGACGCTCCCGTCGGTGTGGCGCTAGAGGCCGGCGGCAGGCGGCACATCCTCAGCCGCACATCTGTTCCGCCGAACATCTGGCGCCGCCCGGCTCAATCGACGGGGACTCGCCGGCGAAACCGGCGCCAGCCTTAAGGAGTGGCCTCGGCTATCGCGCCCTGGACCGGGCGTCTGTGACTGCCACTTGTAGTTTCGCAGGCAATCAGCCGCCGCGAGGGCGTTCGTCGATCATCGAACGGCCGGGGCTGGCTTTCGTCAGCTCGAGGGCGGCCAACGCTTCCCGAAGCGTGCGCGCCGGGAGGAGATTCAACCCGGGCGGCGCCTGCACCTCACCGCTGGGTGACCAGGGTACAACCACCCGGCGGAATCCCAGGCGATTGGCTTCCCTCAGGCGCACCTCCAGCTGCGGGACGCTGCGGACTTCTCCGGACAACCCGATCTCCCCGATCAAGGCCACATCAGCCGGGATCGCACGATCCCGCTCCGAGGAGGCCAGGGCGGCCGCCACCGCCAGATCGACCCCGGGCTCGTCCACCCGCAGTCCACCCACGACGTTGACGAACACATCCTGATCCGCCAGGTGCAAACCGAGGCGCCGCTGCAGCACGGCAACCGTGAGCAGCAATCGATTGAGATCGACACCGTTGGCCGTCCGGCGCGGGTGGCCAAACGAGGAGGCACTGCTCAGTCCCTGCACCTCGACCAGCAGCGGCCGCGCCCCTTGGATCGTCACCGCCACCGCCGAGCCCGGGGCATTGACCGCCCGCTCGGCCAGGAACACCTCCGACGGGTTGGGGACTTCCGCCAGGCCCGCAGCTCGCATCTCAAACACTCCGACCTCGGATGTGGCTCCGAAGCGGTTCTTGACTGCCCGCAGCAGGCGGTAGGCATGGAACGGGTCGCCTTCCAGGTACAACACGGTATCGACCATGTGCTCCAGCACCCGCGGCCCGGCAATCGCCCCTTCCTTGGTCACATGCCCGACCAAGAAAACGGCCGCACCCGACTGCTTGGCCGCGGCCACCAAGCGGGCGGCACACTCTCGCACCTGGGTGATCGAACCCGCCCCACCCTCCAGCTCCTGCACAGCCACCGCCTGGATGGAGTCCACAATCACTAGGTCCGGGGCCAGATGGTCGATCTGGTGCAGGATGGCTTCCAGGTCGGTTTCCGCCAGCAGATACAGCTCCGGCGGAGTATGGCCTCCAGGCAGCAGGCGCAGCGCACGCACCTTAACCTGCCGCTCCGCCTCCTCCGCCGAGACGTACAGCACCCGCCGTCCCCCGGCCAACGCCAGGGCGACCTGCAGCAACAGGGTGGACTTCCCGATCCCTGGATCGCCGCTGATCAGGACCACCGAGCCCGGGACGATACCGCCACCGAGGACGCGCGAGAACTCCCCCAGGGCGATTGGCAGCCGTTCCAGCGTCTCGACGTCAATCTCGTCCAGTCGGTGGGCAGTGGATTGGGAGGCTGGACGGGGAGAGCGCCGGGCAGCGGCCGGCGCCACTTCCGCCAGCATGCTATTCCAGGCGCCGCATTGCGGGCAGCGACCCAGCGGGCGGGCTGTCGTTCGCCCGCACTGCTGGCAGACATACTGGGTGCGAGTCTTGGTCATGTCCGCCTGCGATTATAGCCCGGCCGAGAGCAAGGACGACCTGCACCATCCGCCCCCGTTGAACCGACCCCGTCCGCCGACTGAGCCGAGCGGCAGCTGCGAGTCCCGGGGCGGTGGCGATGCCCGGCGGGCTCGCTCCGCCGAATCATAACGGGCAGGCCGTGATCGGCCTGCCCGCACAATGCAGCCTCAAGGCTGGCCTCACCCAGCGGCAAGGGCCGGTTCGCCCACCGCCTCCGGCGCAACCCGCAGGCTGACCTTGCCGTCTTCGGCGTCGACCAGGATGCTGTCCCCGTCCTTGAACTCGCCCGAAAGCAATCCGTCGGACATCCGGTCTTCGATGTTGGACCGGATCACACGGCGCAAGGGACGAGCCCCCATATCCGGATCATAGCCCAGGTCAGCCAGCAGATCGCGCCCGGCCTCGGTCAAGGTCAAGGCTATATGGTAGGCCGAGAGGCGGGCGGCGACCTTGGTCACCTCCAGGTCGACGATCTGGCGGATCTGGTCCTTGGTCAGCGCGTGGAAAACAATGGTCGAGTCGACGCGGTTCAAGAATTCCGGCCGGAAGACCTTGCGCAGGGCCTCCGTCAGCTTCTTGCGCATCTCCTCATAGGCCTGGTTCTCTACGATCTGCTCCTCGCGCTGGGTGGAGAAGCCGAATTGAGTCTGCCGGCGGATCATCTCCGCCCCGACATTGGAAGTCATGACGACGATGGCATGGCTGAAGTCAACCTTTCGGCCGCGGGCATCGGTCAGGTGGCCCTCTTCCATGATCTGCAGCAGCATGTTGTGCGCTTCCGGATGGGCCTTCTCGATTTCATCAAAGACCACAATCGAGTACGGCTTGCGCCGGAGGGCCTCGGTCAGTTGTCCGGCATCCTCGTAGCCCACGTACCCGGGCGGAGCGCCCACCAGACGGCTGACGCTGTGGCGTTCCATGAACTCCGACATGTCGATCTGGATTGTCGCATCCTCACTGCCGAAGATGAACTCGGCCAGGGCTTTCGTCAGTTCGGTCTTGCCGACTCCGGTGGGGCCGAGGAAGATGAACGAGCCGACCGGGCGGTTCGGATCCTTCAAGCCGGCCCGCGCCCGCCGCACAGCGCGGGATATGGCCTCGATTGCCTCATCCTGGCCGATGATCCGCCGGTGCAAGGCGCTTTCCATGAGCAGCAGCCGCTCGGATTCCTCCTGGGCGATCTGCATCACCGGCACGCCCGTCCACATCGAGACCATTTCGGCGATGTCCTCCGCCGTGACCCGGGGCGATTCCTCGCTGCGCTGCCAGCCGGAGCGCAGCTGGCTGAGCTTGTCTTCCAGCTCGGCCTCCCGCTGCATCTGTTCCTGGGCATCGTCGAAACGGGCTTCATCCACGGCCTGGGCATGTGCCTGCTTGGCCGCCTTGAGCTCATCCATGGTGTGCTTGATCGTCTTGGCAGCCGGGTTCTTGTACATCCGAACGCGGGATGAGGCCTCGTCGATCAGGTCGATCGCCTTGTCCGGCAGGAAGCGTCCGGTGATGTAGCGAGCCGAGAGATTGGCGGCCGCCTCGAGGGCTTCGTCGGTGATCAC
>JALHUE010000042.1 GCA_022866145.1 Anaerolineales bacterium
CCGGCGTGCCGTAGCGCTCGTACCAACCGTACCCCTTGAAGTCGCCGTAGCCCTTGGCGAAGCCGCTGATGTTCGTCGAATCCGCCAGGTCGGCCGAGGCGGCCAGGAAGATCGGGCGATCGTACTTCTCGGCGCCGTAGCCGTTGATCCATGCCCCCCACTTCGCCAGCGCCGCCCGGTTGGCGACCGAGGTTCCAGGCTTGGCGTAGAGATCCTCGGGATAGCTGCGGAAGTCGAACAGCTTAGGATCGTCGAACGGATTGCCGCGCTTGCCGAGCCGGAAACCGGGAACGGCCTCGGGGACGCTATCCCCAAGTTCAATCAGCCGGCCCGCCAGGTAGTCAACCAGCGCCTGGTCCTGGCGCAGCACGTCGATCACGGCCTTGAGGTTGGCCTTGAACTCCCCCTGCAGGCCGGAGGGGTCCTTGGGCGCCTCGCCGCCGAAGTTCTCGAAGACCGCTCCGTACTTCTCGACAAACGGACGCTTGGTGTCCCAGAACTCCTTCGAGTTGCGAGCATGCGGCGCGCCGTGGGAGACATTGTCATACTTGAGGTAGCCGCGTCCCTTGCGGGTCTTGAACCAGGTCATGCTCGGCACACGATCCGGGTTCGGCCCATCGACCATCTCCCCCAGGGATCGCAGCACCGCACCCCAGGACTCACCCTGCTCGCTGCCAGTGGCACGCCAGCCATGGGAGGCGAACCACTCGGCCGGCGAGCCGTAGACCACGCTGCTGACGGTGTGGTCGTCGATGCCGAAGTCGTTCCAGTCGACGACGTAGTACAGGTTGTCCAGGGCAAGCCCCCAGGCTGAGTTCATCGTCTCGTGCACACAGCCAGGCGTCAGCCCGCCTTCGCCCTCAAACACCCAGACCCGGACGCCCTGAGCGCCGGCGCGCTTGAGCGCCAGCGCCAGCCCGGCGGCCGCCGGGCTGCCATGGCCCGAGGGTCCGGTGTTGAATTTGAGGAAGAGCGTCTTACCTTCCATTTCAGCGTGGCCCGAGAGCCCGCCGCGGTGGCGGAAGCCCAGCAGGTCCTCCCAGACCAGCATCCGCTCTTTGGCATTCGGCACCTGGTAGCGTTTGTCACCGGTCTGCTCGAGCTTGAGGCGCAGCGCTTCATTGAACAGCGCCAGCATGCAATAGATCAGGGGGATTGTGTGTCCGCCGGCGAGAACGAACCGGTCGCCAAAGCGCTTCTCCGGATGGCGGATGTCCCAGCGCATGGCGCCGCTGAGCAGCGTCGCAACTAGGGCGTAGACCTTGGAGCGTGAGCCGCCCGGGTGTCCGCTCTGCCGGTAGTTCAGGATGACATCGATCAGCTGGTCGATCAGATCCTTGATCTTCTCCCAGTGATCGAACTCCATCTCCAGGTCTTGGATCCGCAAAGGCGCCCGATCGGTCTTGGCTGCAGTCACTGGCTGCTCCTTGTTCCTAGATTCGCACCCTGGTCACGGTCCTAGGCCTGCCACCAGGCCTCTTCCCACACCCGCTTGGTTCCGGCGATCACCTGTTCGGAGGATTCGTCGGCGCTCTGCGGCTTCACTTCGAAGCCGACCCACGGGCGCGGCGACTTGCCCTCCGCCAGATAGCCGGACTTGAACAAGGCGTCGATGAATTCGACCACCTGCGGGATGTCGTTGGCACTGCCCGGCCAGCCGAAGCGCGGATGCTGATCGCCATAGCCGGGGGTTGCCGGATCGGTGACGCAGTTGCCCACATGGATGTGGACCAGGTGTTTCTTCAGCAGTTTCAATGCCGGCTCAGACTTCTCTCGCAGCAGCGGCTGGTGGCTGAGGTCGTACATCAACCCGAAATCAGGAAAGTCCCGCTTGACCTCTTGCGCATACTCGGCCGCCAGTTCGCTCGGGCCGATCAGGGCCGCTTTGTCGACGTCGAAATCGAAGGTCTCACAGGTCAAGGCCAGTCCCCTGTCGCGTGCATAGCCCGCCAGCTCCCTGGTCGAGCGAACCAGCGCCCCGACGGCCGCCTTGCGGTCCTTGTCGCCCGGATCCTTGCCCGACAGGAACGCCATGCGCTTGCACCCCATCTCGACCGCCTCGTCCACGCTGTCTTGCAGCGAGTCGACGGCATGCTTGCGCTCGGCCTCGTCCAGGCTGTTCAAGTTGAGCTTCCCCATCAGAACCACCGGCTGCGCCCCAAATCCCACCTGGATATGCGATGCCCACAGGACATGCTTCACCGCCTGGCGCTCGCCCGGGTCTTTCACCCGCGTGATCTCGACCGCGCCGAAGAATGGATCCTCGGCGATCCTGGCGACGCTGTCCGCGATCGAACCCTCGCCGCTCATCGTTTTCGGAAAGGCCATGAAGTGCACGATGCTCATCGTGCAATACTGGTTCCAGTGCTTGTCCATCGAGACTCCTCCGCCCCCTCAGTCCGGCGGCGCCACAGGGAATTCGGGCGCTTTGCCCTCAATCACCGCCATCACGTCTTGCACGGCCAGCGCCATGCGGTACAACGCCTCGTCGGTGTGCGCCGCCATGTGGGGCGACACCACGACGTTCTCCAGCTTCAGCAGCGGACTGCCGGCGGGCAGCGGCTCGGGGTCGAACACATCCAACCCTGCGCCGGCGATCCAGCCCTCCTGCAGTGCCCGCAGCAGTGCTGCCTGGTCGACCACCGGGCCGCGCGAGCTATTGATCAGATAGGCGCTTGGCTTCATCTTGCGCAAGGCGGCCTCGTTGATCAGGCCCCTAGTCTCGGGGACCAACGGCACGTGGACCGAGACGAAGTCCGCCTGGGCCAGGACTTCATCCAGCGAGGCCCGCCGTGCTCCGAGGGCGTCCTCGACCTCAGGGTAGGCTACGACGTCATAGTACACGATCGGCATGTCCAGGCCCAGATGGCAGATCTTCGCCAGCCGCTGGCCGATCTTGCCGAAGCCGACCAGCCCCAGCGTCTTACCCTCCAGCTCGGCGCCGATCAGACGGTAGCGGGCGTCCCAATCGCCGCCGCGTAGGGCGCGGTCGGCCTCCAGGATGTGCTTGGCCAAGGCCACCATCATCCCCAGGCACTGCTCGGCCACGGACTCATCGTTGGCATACGGTGTATTGACAACGGTGATGCCGAGCTCGGCAGCCGCCACGCGGTCGATCGCTTCCACGCCCACACCGTGACGGGCGACCACTTTCAAGCGCGGGGCGGCCTGCATCAGCCGCCGGGTGACCTTTCCGTTGGCGCGGAGGATGATCCCATCAACCTCGGCTACCACCTGCAGGAGAGCCTCCTCGTCCAGGCTGGGCGCCATGCGCACTTCCGCCCGCTCAGCGAGCCAGGCGACGGCTTTCTCGTGCATCGGTTCGTACAGCAGAACAACCGGCCTACTCATCACAGCCTCGGCCTACTTGTGAACGCACAGTCGGGCCCCGCGCGACTCGTAGCTCATCTCCTGGTAGACGGTCTTCCACTCCAGGTAGTCGTCGACGGCGATCGAGCCCTGCTCGCGTCCGATGCCGCTCATCTTCATGCCGCCGTAGGGGGCCTGGACGTACGAGCCGTGGATGTCGTTGATCCACACCGAGCCGGCCTCCATCTTGTGCGCCGCCAGGTAGCAGTTTCGGGCATCGCGGCTGAAGAAATAGGCGCTTAGGCCGAAGACCGTGTCGTTGGCATATTCGAAGGCCTGCTCCAGATCGCCGCTGACCTTCATGAAGGCCAGCACCGGGCCGAAGGTTTCCTCGCGCATGACTTCCATATCGTGGCTGCAGTCGGCCAGCACGGTCGGTCCGAAGAAAAAGCCCTTGTCGCCGATGCGGCTTCCGCCGGACAGCAGCCTGGCCCCCTTGGCCACGGCATCCTTGACCTGGCTCTCGACCCATTCCAACTGCTTCATGTTGATCAGCGGTCCAATGTCCACGCCTTCCTTGAACCCGTCACCGGTAACGACCTTCTTGGCATACCCGGCGACGCCGTTGACCACCCGCTCGTACACCTTCTCGTGGACATACACCCGGTTGATCCGGTTGCACACCTGTCCGCAGCCGCGGAACGACTGGAAGGTAATCGCCTCGATCGCCTTCTCCAGGTCGGCGTCCTCCCACACGATGCACGGGCACTGGCCGCCCAGCTCGAGCGTTACCCGCTTGATGCCCTCGGCCGCGGCCTTCATCACCGCCACCCCCCCGGCGACGCTGCCGGTGATGGCCGCCTTGCGTACCAGCGGATGGCGCACCAGCGCCTCGCC
>JALHUE010000043.1 GCA_022866145.1 Anaerolineales bacterium
ATCCCTCAGGGTGCGGTGACGCTTCAGGCCGAGCTCAACCGCGCCTTGGTTGAGCTAGACAACGATGGCACACTCGCTCTTCTGACCGACCAGTACCTGGGCCCCCACTCCGGCGCAAGTCCCCCGCCGCCTCCGGAGGCAACGCCCGCACCGGGAGCGACACCGACGCCATCGGCCGCGGCGTGCATCGACGGCATGGCCTACATTGAAGATCTCAACTACGACGATGAGAACATGCAGAATCCGCCCGAGTTCCAGAAGGGCGAATCATACAACAAGGGTTGGCGCGTTCGAAATGTCGGGACGTGCGCCTGGACCGACCAGTACCAGCTGCGCTACGTTTACGGCAATGAACCTGAATCTCAAATGGGCGGGAGGCCAATCACCATCGTCGGCGAGGTCCAGACCAGGCAGACGGTTGACATGGATGTCAGCCTGAAGGCCCCGACGGAATCCGGAGCGTACCAAGGCTTCTGGCAGATGTTCAACCCCGCCGGTCGGGCCTTTGGCGAAACCGTCTGGGTAGGAATCATTGTCCCCCCCGAGATGCCGACCCCAACCGTCACCAGCACACCCGCCCCCACCGTCACACCCGGCCCCAGCGTCACCAGCGCACCCCTGCCGACGTGGACCCCAACTCCACCGCCCGTGGTGGGACCGAACTGGGTGCTGGTATTGATTGCCGATGAGTCCGGCACGCCGGTTGATCCCGTTCCCGGCTCGGTAGTGACGGCTTCGTTTGCAGCTGACAGGACCCTTTCCGGCAGCACCAGCTGCAACTCCTACACAGGCGGCTACAGAGCCAAGGAGTCAACCATCAAGATCACCGGCGTGACCGCCACCCGGCTTGCCTGTCCGACGGACGAGCTGAACTCCCAGGAGAATAAGTTCCTCGTCCTCCTGGAGGGGGTGACCCGCTACGCCGTTGCCGGGAATCAGCTGCAACTCTCCAGGGGTGACAACGTAACGCTTGTCTTCCAGGGCCAGTAGCCTTGGTGCCTCTAGGCCCTGGAGCAAAGAAGGCCGGCGGGCCGGCCCACCCTCGCCCTGAGCGATGGACGACCTCTTGAGCGTCGAGCACAAGCGTTCTTCCATCCAGCGCCTCGAGCCCTTTCTAGGCGCATACTTGCCTTCGGCCAGCCCGAGGCGATTTGTTGACGGACACAAAGTGACAAGCTGCGGTGTCCCCTTGTCAAGCACGACGGCTTCGACAGTTCGGGATCAGAGATCCATCTGTCGAGCAACCCATGGTGCTGCGGGTCGAGGCGCTCAGCCGCACCCGAGGCAAGTGCGGATGGTGACGGCAGCAGCAATCGACGGGAATCGGCTGAGGGGGCTCGCTCCTAGGCGGGGCGGGTGGTGGTCCACGGCCCCGGGGTGCATAAGGCCGGGAGACCCGCAATCGGAGGGACCTCGTCAAACGTGGCCAGAAATGATATAGTCCACTCTGCCCATGTACCCAGCGTCGTAACGCGAGCGAGCAGCGGCTCGCTCGTCTCGCGACATACGGGGGGAGGCCGGTGCCCAGAAGCTGGGCGTCGGGGAAATGCACCTGAAGCCCGCATCGATAAAGATAAATGGAGGATGGATGATGAAGTGGAAGAGCATGGTCTTGGCGGGGATGGTTCTGGGCCTGCTGGCCGCCGCTTGTGCGCCGGCGACGGCGGATCCAACCTGGGACCGGATCCAGGCCAACGGCAAGATGGTCGCAGGCACCACCGGCGACTACGCTCCCTTTGAGTACTACAACGAGCAGTTTGTACTGGACGGCTTCGATGTCGCCCTGATCAAAGCCATCGGGCAGAAGATCGGGGTGCCGATTGAGATGAATGACTTCGCCTTTGATGGGCTCGGCGCCGCGCTCCAAATCGGCCAGATCGACGCCGCCATCGCAGCGATCTCGGTCACCGATGAGCGCCTGGCCGTGGTCGACTTCTCAAATGTGTACTACGTCGGGGTCG
>JALHUE010000044.1 GCA_022866145.1 Anaerolineales bacterium
GGACAGTGATCCGGATGGGCGATGAGCCGCCGGTCAAGGAGCCGATCGATCTGCCTAGAATGGCAGTGGTGTGCCGCGACATGACCCGGCAGGCGCTGCGCGCCCACATGACCGCCGACCCCGACCTGGCGCGCCAGGTCGCGGCGCAGGACGATACCATCGACGGCTTGTACACGCAGGTCTTCCGAGAGTTGCTTACCTACATGATCGAGGATCCCAAGACCACCAGCCGGGCCCTTTTCCTGTTGTTCGCTGGCCACAACCTGGAACGCATCGGCGACCGGGCGACCAACATCGCCGAACGGGTGATCTTCATGACCAGCGGAGTTGTCAAGGAATTGAATCCAGAACCGCTGGACACGATGGATCTCGAGTAGTTCCAGAATTGCAGCCAGGCGTCGCCCGCGTCGCCGTCCCGGCGGGCAAAGACCCCAGTTTGGCGTGATACACTCGCGCTCGAAGCGGCCGCAGGCCGCTCCTCCGCAATCATCTGCTCCGGAGCACGAGCGCATGACGACCGCCTTCAGCCTCGACGACCCCGCTGACGACCAACCGTCGGGGACTTCCCAGGTCTGGCACACACTCGAAGGGTCGGCAGTGCTGCAAGCGCTGCACACCTCGCCGCAGGATGGGCTGACCCCCGAAGAGGCGCGCTCGCGCCTGCAGGCCCATGGGCCGAACGAGCTAGCGGAAGCGCCTCGGCCGGGCCTGCTGCACAACCTGATCGCCCAGTTCAACTCCTTCCTGGTGATCGTGCTGATCGTGGCAGCGGCGATCTCGGCCGTGCTCGGCGATTGGATTGAGGCGGCGGTGATCCTGGCGATCGTCGTACTGAATGCCGTGCTGGGCGTGATCCAGGAGCACCGGGCCGAGCAGGCGCTGACCGCTCTGCGCCGGCTGTCGGCGCCCGAGGCGCATGTGATCCGCGGGGGTCACCGCCAGATCGTGACCGCCGGCGAGCTGGTGCCCGGGGACATCGTGCTGCTCGAAGCCGGCAACTACGTCCCGGCGGACCTGCGCCTGATCGAGAGCGTCAACCTGCGCATCGAGGAAGCTGCGCTGACCGGCGAGTCCGTGCCGGTCGAGAAGGACGCCGGCGTCGTGCTCTTGCAGGACATTAATCTGGGAGACCGGCGCAACACCGCCTTCATGGGCACGCTGGTGAGCTATGGGCGCGGGCGCGGGGTGGTAACGAGCACCGGCATGCTGACGCAGATCGGGCTGATCGCCACGATGCTGCAGTCGGTGCAGCAGGAGGACACCCCGCTGCAGCGCCGTCTCAACCAGTTGGGAAAGGCGCTGGGCTGGGGAACGTTGGCCATCTGTGCGGTGGTCTTCCTCGTCGGCTGGCTGCGCGGCCTGCCGCCGCTAGAGATGTTCATCATTGCCGTCAGCCTGGCCGTGGCGGCTGTGCCGGAAGGCCTGCCGGCGGTGGTCACCGTGACCCTGGCGCTGGGCATGCGCGAGATGATCGCCCGCCATGCGCTGATCCGCCGCCTGTCGTCGGTCGAGACCTTGGGCTCGACCACGGTGATCTGCTCGGACAAGACTGGCACCTTGACCCAGAACCAGATGACCGTCACCCGAGCCTGGGTCGACGGGGCGATGATCGATGTTGGAGCGGGGTCAGCCGACGGGCGCGCCGTGCTACAGCAGTTGGGTCGACCGGTTGAGCTGCAAACGATGCCGGCGCTGGCTACGGCGCTGTGGGTGGCGCTGCTAGCCAATGACGCGGTGCTCGAGCCGGGAGAGGACGATAGCTCGGCGCCGCGCCTGGTGGGTGATCCAACGGAGGCGGCGCTGCTACTGGCTGCCGTGCGCGCCGGAGCCGATCCGGCGGCGATGGGGCTGGCCTATCCGCGCATCCAGGAGGTGCCCTTCGACTCTGGCCGCAAGCGGATGACCACTATCCACACCGTGCGCGATCCACATCCGGAGGACCTGGGTCCGTTCTATGACACCTCGCGGCGCGAGCATACGCTGATCGCCATCAAGGGCGCGCCGGACATCGTGCTCGGGCTGTGTACGCGGCGACAGACGACCGACGATCGTGTGGCCTCCCTGGAGGCTGCCGACCGCCAGCGTGTGCTCCAGGCCAACGACCGGATGACGCAGGATGCCCTACGCGTTCTAGCGGTTGCCTACCGGGTGCAGGATGAGGCGGTGTCGGAAGTGCGCGCCGAGGCAATCGAGCGCGACCTGATCTTCGTCGGCCTGTTCGGCATGATCGATCCGCCGCGCCCCGAAGTGCCGGCGGCCATCCAGCTGGCCCGGCGCGCCGGCTTGCGCTCGGTGATGATCACCGGGGACTTCCCGACGACCGCTCGCGCCATCGCCGAACAGATCGGCCTGATCAGCCCTGGGCATGGCGTGATCACCGGACACGACCTGGACGAAATGGACGACACGGCGCTGGCGGCGGCCGTGATGCAGAACGACGTCTACGCCCGGGTCTCACCGGAGCACAAGACGCGTATCGTCGAGGGATTGAAGGCGAATGGGCATGTGGTCGCCATGACCGGCGACGGGGTGAACGATGCCCCGGCGCTCAAGCGAGCGGATATCGGTGTCGGGATGGGGATTACCGGCACGGATGTGGTCAAGGAGACCGCCGATATGGTGCTGACCGACGACAACTTCGCTAGCATCGTCGCCGCCGTCGAACAGGGCCGCATCATCTACGCCAACATCCGCAAGTTCGTCTTCTACCTGATTTCGTGCAACCTGGCGGAGATCGCGGTCATCTTCGTCGCCGTGTTGGCCGGCCTGCCTTCGCCCCTCACGGCGATCCAGCTATTGTGGCTCAACCTGATCACCGACGGCGCCCCGGCGCTGGCGCTGGGCGTCGAGCGCGGCGATCCCGACATCATGAATCAGCCGCCGCGTCCGCCCTCGGAGCCGATCATCAATCGGGAGATGCGCCTGCACGTGGGGATCCAGACGATCGCCAAGGCCGCCGCCACGCTGACCGCCTACGGGGTAGGCCTGCACCTGCACCCGGAGCAGCCCGAGTTCGCCGAGACGATGGCCTTTGCCACCCTGGCGCTGTCGGAGTTGCTGCGAGCCTACACCTCACGCTCCGAACGGTACTCGGTGTTCAAGATCGGCATCTTCTCCAACCGGGCAATGAACTATGCGGTGCTGCTCTCGCTGGCGCTGACGCTTCCGTTGATCTATGTGCCTGCCCTGCAGCCGATCTTCGACACCGTGGCGCTGGGGTGGAGCCAATGGGCGTTGATCCTTCCGCTGGTTGCCCTGCCGGCCGTCGTGCACGAGCTGACCAAGTGGGGGATTCGAGGCGGGGTCATCCTGCGATGAAGTCTGAGCTGAGGCGCTTTACCCGCGGCTCGATCCTGGGATGTCCCCCGGCTGCCCAGCCCGGGTGACCCGCGGACTCCCTCAACAGCCCGCTTGCCGTCTGCCGCGCCTCGGCTTGCGCCCGTCGGAGCGTCCAACGACCTGAGTTCGCCTGGGCTGCACGCGGCCGCAGCATATCAACCGTCAGTGCGGCGATGTTGGCGCGGATCTGCCGGTGTGCAGCCGCGCCAAGATCCGCTGGATTGAGGGTCACCCGCCTGGACTATACGAATTCGCATGGCGCCGGCGCGCCCCCAATGACGGGCGAGGGTCCATTCCAGCTCGGGGCTACTGTGTGGGGTACGTGCCTGCAAAGCACGGAGTGGCTTCACCGGCCGCGCCTTGGCGCTGAGCGTATCGGCAGTAGGCTGACGCTTCCGGGCGCAAGCGTTCCTGACAGTGTGCGCGGCCCGGGCAGCCGAAGCGAGGCAGGAAGAGGAAACCCCACGCGGGGGAGGTGGAAGGCCAAGCCGCACGGCGGATGCATCAACGCGATTCTGGATCGGGCTCCACCAAGCGGTGGTACAGATCCGGCCGGCGATCGGCCATCAGATCCAGCTCGTACTCGCCGGGGATGAACAGCCGCTCCTTGTGATCGGCGCGGGTCAGGTCGATATCGGCCACCAGCAGCGCCTCGGCCGCCCCGTCGGCCTCCTGCAAGACCTCGCCA
>JALHUE010000045.1 GCA_022866145.1 Anaerolineales bacterium
CGCTTCCGGATCGAAGCCCTCCAAGCCGAGCGGTATCAACAGTGGGACATCCCGCGGCAGCTCAGCCACTTCTGGCCAGCTGAGCTCGGCATAGTCCCACAGCTTCATCCCACCTCCCGCAGCATTCTCCCGTCCAGCCTGAAGCGGCCGGAGTCGCTCACCGCCGCCCGTTCGGCCACCCTACCCAAAGCCGGCCCCATGCGAAAGGTCACATCAGGTGCCAATCGAGGAATCTCTCCACGGTTTCGTGGAAATGGAGCTGGCTCGAGTCATGGAGGAAGCCATGCCCCTCGCCTCCGTACACGTAGTACTCAAAGTCCTTGTCATGCTCTTTGAGCGCCTCGACGAGTTGCTCGCTCTGCAGCGGATGCACGCGCTTGTCTTCGTCCCCGTGGAAGATCAGGAGAGGATGACGGATCTTGTCGACGTCGTAGACGGGCGAGCCAGCAAGATAGCCTGCCCGGTTCTGCGACGGATCCGCCATCTGGCGCTCGAGATCCTCTCTCCCCGGTCGATCTCCCTGTGCCCAGGAGGTCAGGATGTCGCAGTCCCCGAAGATACAGACGCCGCACTTGAACCGCGCCGATGGGTCCGGGTCGCGGGCCAGGGCCAGCAGGGCCAGGTAGCTGCCGTAGGAGAAGCCCAGGATGCCCAGGCGTTCGCCGTCGATCCAATCCAGACCACGCAGGAAGTCCGCCGCGGCCAGCATATCCTCGGCATCAACGATCCCCCATTGATCGTGCAGCGCATGCTGGTGGGCAAGGCCATAGCCCGTGCTGCCGCGGTAGTTGGGTGCCAGGACCGCATAGCCCTTGGCGAGCAGCCATTGGGCCATGATGTCCCAGTCCAGAACATGCTCCGAGGTCGGTCCGCCATGGGGATAGACGATGGCCGGGCAGCGCCGTTTGGGCGAGGCCGCCGGCGGACGGAAGAGGAAGCCCGGGATGCTGGCGCCGCGCGAGCTCGGATAGTGGACGAACTGCGGCGCCTGCAGGGACGCTGCCCTCATCGCCGGAGGCATGGACCGGGTGAGCGGACCGGCGGCGCCGGTCTCCGCGTCGACCCGCCACAAGTCCGGCGCTTCCAATGGGCTTTCGAATCCCACGACGATGCTCCTGCTATCGGGGGACCACTGCGGCAACGAATGCCAGCCGGAATCCCCGCGCAAGAGGCGGTCCTCCCTTGAGTGGACCGCCAGCAAATGCAGGTCACCAGCCCCGTTGTGGTTGGCCACGTAGGTGATGCGCGACCCGTCCAGGTTCCAATCGTAAGATTGAACGTCTGCCTGACCGGCGGTGAGCTGGATCGTCTCGCCGGAGGAGGGGTCAAGCAAGTACAGCTCTCGAAAGCCGCTCCGGTTCGAAATGAACGCTAGGCGGCTGGCATCCGGCGTCCAGCGGGGACGGACGTCCCACACGCCGGCGGCGCCCGACAGGTGGCGCACTTCTCCACCAGCGGCCGGCACCAGGCACACCTCGGAGCGGTTCAGGTCCGTCGCCGGGTGGAAGACAAAGGCCACCATCGAGCCGTCGGGCGATGGCCGGGGGTCGCTGACATCGGCTTCGAAATGGGTCAGGGCAACAGGCCACTCGCCGTCGGGAGTGGTGGCGACCAGGTTGCCGTAGGTTCGACGTTTGCTGATGTAGTAGATCCTCATTCCATCCGGGCTGAAGATCGGCTCCGAGGATTCGTGGCCGTGGTCGGTCAGCTTTCTGGCCCGGCCTCCGGCGGTCGGGACGATGCAGATCTCGTCGCGGGCGACATACGTCAGGTTCCTGCCATCCGGGCTCCAGCGGGGGGCCGTGTCCGTCCAGGGAGCGACCGGAGGCCGGTCGAAGGTCAGGCGCTCCGGCCAGTGGCCGGCCTCGGCCGGCATCAGCCACAGGTCGCTGTTGCCCTCGCGGTCCCAGATGAATGCCAGATGAGTCCCATCCGGGGAGAGGGCGTGGTGTCGGATGTGTTGGAC
>JALHUE010000046.1 GCA_022866145.1 Anaerolineales bacterium
ATTCTCGGCGTGGTCGCGCCAGACATAGCCAAGACTCTCGGATTAGGCGATGGGGTACAGGTGGTGTGTGGTGGGGTGGACAATTCGTGCATGGCGTTGGGAGCTAAGAATACCCGCGCCGGGCGTGTATATACCTCACTGGGTTCCTCTTCCTGGATCGCAGTTTCATCCGAACAGCCGGTGCTGGACAAACAGTTCAAACCCTACGTCTTCACCCACGTGATACCGAACACTTTCACTTCGGCAGTCAGCATCTTCTCCGCGGGCTCATCTTTCGCTTGGGTAAGAGACAACCTATGCCGCGAGCTGATGGAAGAAGCCGACAGAGTAGGAACGGATGCATTTGTGCTGATGAACCGCGAGGCTGAAAAGGCGCCAGTAGGCTCGAACAAGCTGCTCTTCAACCCAAGCCTGGCGGGCGGTACTTCGCAAGACTCCAGCGTTCATATCCGCGGGGCCTATATCGGACTCGATCTGAAACACGGAAAAGGCGAGTTGATCCGTTCTGCCATGGAAGGGATCGCTATGAATCTACGCCTTCGCCTTGACCTGCTGCGGAAATACACCCGGCTGGACGAGGAGATTCTGTTTGTGGGCGGCGGAGCGAAGAGCCGGTTCAATCTGGGGATCTTCGCGGATGTGTTCAATACTCGCATCATCAAGACCAATATCGATCAGGATGCCGGCGCTCTGGGTGCGGCGGCCATTGCGGCAGTCGGATGTGGAGTATGGTCAGACTTCGATCGAATCGATGCGGTCCATACGATCGAGGAGGTCGTCGAACCGGATGCAGAGAACAACCGCAAATACGAAAAGCTGTTGCCCGTCTTTGCTCTAGCCGCAGAATATCAGTCCAGGCTCAGCGAAGCATTGCACGCGATCGAATTGTAGCCGACCTTGGACAAGTCCCTTCTCAAAGGATTCGGCCTTTGTTGTTCCTACCCAATCACTCCTGATGAAAGGGGATTAGCATGAAACTCGGTCTATTCACAGCAACGTTTCTTGATCTGAAGTTGGAAGAGGTGTTGAAACTGGCATCCGGTCTGGGCTACCAGGCAGTCGAGATGCCCGCCTTTGCCAACAACCCTCACCTGGATATCGAAACCATCGTCAAAGGTAGTGCGGCTGCCGAGTTGAAGCATCAGGTCAATTCCCACGGATTGATCATCTCCGCACTGGCGAATCATCCTGAAGGCCAGATAGTTCTGGGACCCTACGGCAAGGATACGGATGCGATATTCAAGGGCACCAAGGAGGAGAAGATTAGGTTTGGTACCGAGCGTATGATCAAGACCGCCCAGGCAGCCAATGCGCTTGAGGTGCCGGTGGTGACCGGATTCATCGGCTGCGAGAACTTTGGCCGATTCTTCCCCTGGCCATATTCCAAGGGCTGGTCGGACATGGAAGCGGAATTTGTCGAGCGCTGGAGTAAGATCCTGGACAAATTCGGCGAGTACGGCGTCAAATTCGCTCACGAGCCACACCCCAACGAGCTTGTCTATAATGTGGAAACGGCACTGCGGGCTGTCGAGCTGATGGATGGTCGCAAGGAATTTGGCTTCAACTTCGACCCGGCCAACCTCATTTATCTGGGACTCGATGTTGAAAACTTCATTGATGCCCTCAGCCAGCACATCTTCCACGTGCACGCCAAGGATGGTGAAATCGTCTCGCACAATGTTGGGCGTTCCGGTGTGATCCCGCAGGGTGACTGGCAGCGCCTTGGCCGCGGGTTCCGCTTCAGGATCCCAGGATGGGGTTCCGTGCCCTGGAGGAAAGTGATCACCGAGCTCTCCCTGATCGGCTATGACTACGTGATGAGCTACGAGCACGAGGATGTGACCATGAGCAGGCACGACGGCATCACCAAGACGATTGCCTACTTGAAACCACTGATGATTGAGAAGCCCTACGAAGGCCGGAACGACGTCCTGTTCAACTGAGATGGACCGAAAGGAGGGAACCTCATGGCCAAGACAATGAAGGCCGCTGTCGTCGAAAAGCCCAACGTGATCACGATCAAGCAGGTGCCCGTTCCCGAGATCGGCGACACCGACGTCCTGATCAAGGTGAAATACACCGGCATCTGCGGCACCGACTGGAGCATCTATACAGGCAAGTACTCGGCGGACAAGCTTCCCCTTATCGCGGGGCACGAGTTCTCGGGTGTCATCGCGCAGGTCGGGAAGAAAGCCCGGGGGCTGAAGGAGGGAGACAGGGTCACAGCCGACATCAACATGTCGTGCGGCATCTGCTTCTACTGCCGCCAGGGCCAAAAGCTGATGTGCCGCGACTTCCATCAGCTGGGGATCCACGTGGACGGCACGTACGCCGAGTACGTGAAGGCCCCCTTCGACCAGGTGCACAAGCTGCCGGACTCTTTGAGCTTCCTGGCCGGCGCATTCATCGAGCCGGTCTCCTGTGTCATCCATTCCTCGAAAGCTGCGAAGGTGACGCACGGAAGCTCGGTGGCCGTGATCGGCAGCGGCCTGGGCGTGCTGCACGGGCTGCTGGCGCGGCTGCGCGGAGCGGCGCCGGTCATCGTCATCGGCCACAACGCCAAGCGCCTCGCCATCGCGAAGGACATGGGCGTCGACGTAACGATCAATATCCAGGATGGCAAGGACCCGGTGGCCGAGGTGAAAAGACTCACCGACGGCCGCGGCGCGGACTTCGTCGTGGAGGCCGTCGGAACCCCCGCCACCTACACGCAGGCGTTCGCCATGCTGCGTCCCGGCGGGACGCTGGCCGCCTTCGGCATCTGCGCCCCCGACGACCAGATCCCGGTGAAACCCTTCGACCTCGTGCTGGGGGAGATGACGGTGGTGGGTTCCTGCGCCGGGGTGGGAACCGACTGGACGGACGCCATCGCCCTCCTGGCCGCCGGCCACATCAAGCCCGAGAGCATGTTCTCCATGATCGTGCCCGTGGAGGAGCTGGAGAGCGCGCTGAATCAGCTACGCACGGACCCGAATCTCATCAAGGTGTTCGTGTCCGCCGAGATCTCCCAGCGGGAAATCCTTTCAAAGTAGGAGAGTGACTGCCATGACCGCACAACGACCGCTGGTCTCCATGAATCTGATCAGTACGAAGCTAGACATCGAGAAGGCAATCCGCGCGTTTCACAAGGCGGGGTACGACGGTATCGGCCTCTGGTACGACCAGGTGCGTGACTTCGGAGTGGAGCGGACACATGATCTGCTGCAGGAGGTGCCCCTCAAGGTCACACACCTCATCTACGCCGGACCCTTCAACCAGGCGAGCGAAAGGGACTACCTCTCGGCACGGGATGCCGACCGGGAGAAGCTGCGCGTTGCCGGGAGGCTGGGCGCTGATACGGTCCTGGCGATGACCGGACCCATCAACGGCCTGGGCCAGAATGAAGCCTTCCGGCAGCTGGAGCGGAGCCTTCGCGACCTGGTCGGCACCGCCGCCGAAAGCAAGGTGAGAATTGGGCTTGAACCACTGCACTATGTACTGAAGAACGACTCGTTTCTCTTCACGCTTTCTGATGCGATGGACATCATTGAGAGGATCAACCACCCTGCCCTCGGCGTGTTCATCGACGTCTATCATATCTGGCATGAACCTGGGCTCATGGAGACCCTGAAGAGGACAAAAGGGAGAATCGTCGGCTGCCACATCTGTGATTTCAGGCAGCTGAACAGATCTGTCTACGACCGGGTCCTGATGGGAGATGGGGTCATTCCTGTCCGCCAGATCCTTGAAGCGCTGAAGGAGCAAGGTTGGGATAAATGGTACGACATCGAAGTGTTCTCCGAGGAGCTCTGGCAGATGGAGCCGACGGAATTCCTCAACCTCGCCTTCGAGAAATACCGCCGGTTGTGGCAGGAGTAGACGGTCGGGAAAGCAGGCAGCAAATGAAGGTAAGCGGCATCAACCACGTGTCGATCAATACGCGGGACCTGCAGGCGTCCGCCGACTTTTATGGGCGCATCCTGGGCTGGAAGCAGAAGGAGACGGTGCCGTTCGACGGGTTCTCCCTTGTCTACTTCGAGGTTCCCGGTGGCGGCCGGCTTGAGCTGTTCGACTACGGCGGCCGGAACCCGCAGGCGAGGCGCGACGAAAGCGAGGCCGGCCTTCGACACCTGGCCTTCACGGTCGACGACGTCGACACGGCAGAGGCGCACCTTCGCGGCAACGGGGTAACGATCA
>JALHUE010000047.1 GCA_022866145.1 Anaerolineales bacterium
CCGCCAGCCGAGTCGGCTTCAGCGAGTTGTTAGGCTGCTGAAGATCCCCGCTCGACCTACTCCCCGGAATGCCCGGACCTGATTCTCTTGATCTCCTGCCAGAAGTCATTCGCGTCTTGCCGTGCAGCGATGTCAGACATCGGCCCCGATGATCCTCCCGGCACGAAGCTGAAAGGAAAGTGATCCGCGATGCCGCTCGATTCGGCCGCTTTGAGAAACGATGAGCTTGGTCGAATTGTGCGGCCGGGCCAGTTGCCGTGGTGGATGAAGTAGCCGTAGGCTTCCCCAGCCTCGTGGTCGAAGGCCAAGATGTACAGTTCCTGGTCGATGGCGCTAGCAGGCGGATCGATCCTTGGCAGATCAACGACGTAGGTCGTTACGCCAGCCCCGTCGGAGGAAAGCACTAGCGGTGGTTCCGTCTTCTGGAGCAGGGACGCGGGAAGGATCCCTTGGAAGGCATCAGGTGAAACCCTGCACCAGGTATTTGGAGGGCAGAGTCCCGCCCAATTCGGGAATTCGGAGTACGGCCTGCCATGCGGAGAAGTCTTCATGCGGGATCCAACGGAGGCCGACGGTGACAGCAGCCTAACGTCTTACGGATAACCTGCGAGCGAAGCGAGTCAGGTTGGTCCGTTTGTTAGGCGGGAAACCCCTGGGAGCGCTACGGCACGGTGATGACCACGTTGCCGCGTTTGTGTCCGGTGTCGACGTAGCTATGCGCATCGACGATGTCGTCCAGCGCATAGCTACGGTCGATCACGGGCCTGATCTCACCCTTTGCGGCCAGATCGCCGAGCAACACCAGGTCTTCACCACGAAGATTCGGTGTCCCGTCGTCTACCGAGATGCAGGCTCCGCCCGGAGCCAGCACTTGCCGGCAGTGCCGGAGAGCCGCAGCGCCCTTCTTCTTGCCGACGGCGTC
The DNA here is from genome assembly GCA_022866145.1 of Anaerolineales bacterium. NCBI lineage: Bacteria > Bacillati > Chloroflexota > Anaerolineae > Anaerolineales > Anaerolineales bacterium. Next base: position 923 of record JALHUE010000047.1, read on the forward strand.
GAAGATCAGGTCGTAACGCTCCGTCCCGTCCACGAAGTCCTCGACGGTGTAGTCGACCACTCTCGTGGCGCCGAGAGATGCCACGAGCTCCACGTTCGCGGTACTGCAGACACCCGTGACCTCCGCGCCGAGATGCCGGGCAAGCTGTACGGCCGACGTGCCCACGGCCCCAGATGCTCCAAAGACGAGGACGCTTTTTCCCGCTCGAACGCCGGCCTTGCGCAGGAAGTGGAGAGCGAGGAGGCCACCATAGGGGATGGCCGCCGACTCTTCATCGGTGAGGTTGGCCGGTCGTAGGGCCAGAAGTCCGTCCTCCGGCCAGCACACATACTGCGCATAGGTTCCGAAGAGATGTCGATTGAAGCCGAACACCCGCTCGCCCACTTCGAATGACTTGGCGTCCGGCCCGACCGAGTCCACTTCCCCTGAGAGCACCATGCCGAGCACCGGTTGCCTGGGCCCATTCCAGCCGATCGCTAGTCGCGCCATCATCCGGTACGCGGGAGACAGCCTGAGGCCCCGGAGGTAGCAGTCACTCGATGTCACGGCGGTAGCCAGGATGCGTATGCGCACCTCGTTCTTACGGGGGACTGGAGTCGCGAGTTCCTCGAGCCGCAGAACCTCGGGCGAACCGTACCGCGTGCAGACGACTGCTTGCATTCTGAGTCCTTTCAGACTACGGATCCGCGTGTCGCTTCTCCATCGAACATCGTTGCGCTTCAGCTGCAATACGCCGCCGCGCTACGCCCGAACTCGAGGGTACCATTCGGGCGGCGTATTGACTGCTGGAAGCGCTTGCTACGTGGGCGCCTGCGCTAGTCTGTGTCGGTCTTGGTAGACCCGGAAGCAATTGCGGATGGGTTGAATCCTTTGAGGATCAGCCACACCGCCAGAACCATTTCCTGCAAGGCGATCGGGAGAGCCAACAGCAGCTGCATACCTGAAGGTCCTGAAGGTCTTTCGCCGAAGGCGATCAATAGAACCATTGAGAACAACAATGCAATGGCGACCAGGCCCCAACCTGATAGCCAGCGAGGAATGAGTCTTGATTGATAAAGGACGTAGTAGTACATCAGAGCGCCCAAGCAGAAGAAAAGCACTCCATACACGAAGCCCGCCCAATTACGTACTGCGAGAATCAAGGTGCCTAGGACTTGAAGGGTTGGAGCAGCCTGAGGCCCTGCGCTTGCGTACTCCTGACCTAGTGACAATAGAGAGAGCAAGCCGAGTGCGGCGACAATGTAGAACACTCCCTCAACAAGCCTGAAACCAACTGACCCAAGAGCTAGCCCTTCATTGTGTTTCCGCAAGACGGGGTACAGCGCAATCGCGATGCCGGCACTTGCGGCAGCCGCGACAAACTTAAGAAGCGCTCCGAGCACTACCAGGTTCTTGTTTGCAGCAATCTGAACAAGGTAGTCCGGAGCACCCACAACGGAGCCCGTAAGACCAGTGCCCAGTAGACCTGCAGCCGTCGCAGTTATGAATAGCGCCCCCACGATCCGTGCGGTCGTCTTGCTCGAATTCATTTCTGGACTCCTTTCCATTTCGGTATCCATACCCTCTGGGGAGCGACGCCCCCGATGAGGTCATAGGCCCGGCCCGTGATTCTGGCTACCTTGTCCTGCGCCAGGTAGTCGGTGATGTTGGGAGACATCCCGTTCCCTCCTCCCGTCGATGAGGCATGCCGACCGCGATTGATGGCAGTCTGTGCCTCTCAGCTCCCTGCATCATCGAGCAGCCTAACGGCCTCGAGCTAAGCCGCTCGGCGGCTCAGGCTCACCACCATTCTCGCGCCGCGCAGGCGGCAGGCCAACCTACCCGGCCTTTCCGCCCGCCAGCCGAGTCGGCTTCAGCGAGTTGTTAGGCTGCCTGTTGAAGCCTGTCGACAAGTTGCCCAGGGGTCATCGGGTGGGCATCACCTGCAGAAAGGAGCGTCGATGCCACTATACGCGCTGCCGATCCGCGCGCTGTTCCACATTTTGGAGAATCCCTATCGGAAAAGCCCTAGGGCCCGTAGGTCTTGGGCATCCCCGATGAAAGGAAGGGGTCGCAATCAAGAAAGCAGACATATAATGGCGCCAGATGTGTCGGTGTTGTTGGTTGCAGTAAGCCCGCGTCGTAAGGATCCGCTCATGAAGAAACCGGGCGCGCCCGCACAGAGGCGCACGAAACCGTCTGGACATACCACGAAATGGAGACGACTATGGCCAAGATTTTCGGAACTTCTGATGTGGGTAAGAAGAACATCGCCCTTGGGATCGCGTTGTTCGCAGTACTGGGCATTTTGGCGGGGATTCCCCTGACCATTAACTTCTTCGGTGGTTCGGTACTGACGCCTGAGCAGTACACAACCTGGAAGGTCGTACATGCGTATGGTGTGTTCCTGGGATTCATAGGCTACTTCTACGGGCTCCTGATAGATCGGCTCAATCTTTCGAGGCGGCAGAAGGAGCTGTCGAGCTGGTGCTTCCTACTTGCGGGTGTGATCGGCGGCTTCGGCAGGATGGCACTGGCGCTCTTCGGGGCCCTAGGCGCGTTCGGCGTGTTCGCTTCCCTGGGCGAGGTTGTCTTCTTTGTAGTCGGAACGGCTGTATTTGTGTTGGGCCAGATGCGAACGGGAAGACTTGCGAGTTCAGCCGAGGCAATCGCCCTCTAGGGATCATACAGGGAATTGCTTCTCCAACTGCAGGCATATGCGGGGCGGGGCGACGGCGCAGGCAGCCTAACAGCCTCGAGCTAAGCTGCCCGGCGGAAGCAGGCAAGTCCCCTTGCTTGTCGCGCATGCGGGCGGGCCGAGCGCCCTTCCCTATGCCCCAGCGCGCCGGGTCAGCTTCAGCGAGTTGTTAGGCCGCTCCGATTCGGGCTGACGGGCGGCGTCGTTTCACGCTTTCGGACCTTCCTTGATCGCCTCTCGAATCGCGGCCAACAGCACCCGCGGGTCGGGATAGTCCTCGCAGAAGTTGTACCGATACGCCAGCCGGACTTCACCAGCCGCGTCGATGACGAATTCGCCAGCCATCTGCCAGGGGCTGTCTACCGCGGGGCGGCCAGATTCGTGACGATCCCGCTGGAACTTGACTCCCGTCTCGTATTGTCGATCAAGGAATTCCTCTGGCGCGTCGAATAGGACCTGCGAGGGTTTACCTTCCAGGAGACCGTAGGCATCATAGACCCGATACTGGGGATCGCATAGGATCGGCACCGGTGGCAGCTGGTACTTCTCAGAATAGGCTACAGCTCGCTCTGGCTCGCCCTGCGCTATGATGACAACGCTGGCGCCGGCCTTGACGTAGCCGTCGTATTCCTGCTTCAGCCTGCTGCCTCGATCGACCCCGCAACTGCAGCCAAAGTGGCGCCAGAACAGCACCAGGAGGGGCTGACCCTTCCACAGGCTCGACAGCCTAATGGGGTTCGCTGAGGCGTCGGGCAGTTCGAAATCGGGGGCCTTATCCCCCACCTGCAATGGCACTCTGGACCAGCGAAGCCGGGTGGGGCCCCGCTTCCATGCCTCGAGCCACTCCTTCTCTGCGCGCTCAATCTGCGATTCCAAGATTGACGACATGACGGCCTCCCATGTGGCGACAGGCTGGATGCATCGGACTATGCGAAAGCCTCTCGGCTCGGAGCGGCCTAACGGCCTCGAGCTAAGCCGCTCGGCGGCTCAGGCTTCGGCCTCCATTCTATAGGAAGTGGGCAGGCCAGACGCGCCTGCGTTTTCGCCCGCCAGCCGAGTCGGCTTCAGCGGGTTGTTAGCCCGCCCTTTCCCGACTCAGTTGAGCCATGATTCTGCGCACCAAGGCACTGACCGCGATGAGATTCGATCCTTCGGCATCCGGGGCCAGACATGCGAGCGTGAGCGCAAGGCCAAACATGCTCAGATGGAATA
>JALHUE010000048.1 GCA_022866145.1 Anaerolineales bacterium
AATGTCGTCGCTCGCAAGGCGATCGGCCTGCTCGCCGATGGAGTGCGGGACGGCGCCGCCGCCCGCGCCGCCTCCGACTACCTGCACACCTACCGCTCCGGCAAGGTGTCGGCCACCCTGAACATCCTATCGATCGACCTGCACACCCACACCCTGGTAATCACCCGCAACAACCCCGCGCCCGTCTTGCTGATCGAGGCCGGGCACAGCCGAATGCTGGCCGACCCCTCGGAGCCGGTGGGCACGCGCCGGGACATCCGCCCCCAGATCATCGAAATTCCGCTCACCATCGGCCTGGTGGCGGTGATCTTCACCGACGGCCTGATTCACGCCGGCGCCCGGACCGGCCGCCAGGCGGACTGGCTGGCCGAACTTGGGGCACTGAACGCCTCCGGGTGTTTCGAGCCCCAGGCCTGGGCGGACCACTTCCTCGACACCGCCCTCCAGCTGGACGATGGACGGCCCACGGACGATGTCAGCGTGCTCGTGGCGATGATTTCCAAGCGCCTCGGCGATGACGCCCGACGCCTGTCGCTAACCGTACCGCTCTAGCAGGTTGATGAGGAACGCTCTTCTCAGTGAGGAAGAATACATAGGTGGTGGTTGGAGCTTCGCCCCAACCACCACATATGCAAGTTGCTCTGAGGAGGCATGCCCTCTTCATCAGCCTCCTAAGCCTTCGGGCTGGATGCTCACATGAGCCCCCCTTGGCCGCCGCGGCCCGCTACGCACATCGCCATTGTCGGTCCATGCGCCTCCGGCAAGTCGACTCTGGTCGAGGGGCTGCGGGGGCATGGCTTGCAGGCCCGTCAGATCGCGCAGGAGCATTCGTATGTCCCGGCGATGTGGCAAATCCTTGCCCGCCCGCAGCTGCTGGTCTATCTGCATGCTTCCTACGCCGCCTGCACTGCCCGCAAGCAACTGAACTGGAGTGAAGGCGAGTATCAAGTGCAGCTGGCCCGTCTGAGCCACGCCCGTGCCCACTGTGACGTTCTGGTCAACACCGATGGGCTCTCGCCTGAGCAGGTGCTCCAGGCCGTGCTGGCCGGCTTCGGCCATGGTCACGGCCCACAGGGGACGGTATAATCTCCCCGCACAACACCCCAACCCAGTGACCCCGTCAGCGACACCTTGGGCCCGAAGTCGCCGCTCGACCGGCCGTTCGCAGCCGGGGAGCAGCGCGGCGCAATAGGTTGGCGGCGTGCTCGGGCTGGTCCCGGAGGAATGAGGACGAATGAGACAGAGACGACTGTCGCGCCTGATCATCATCGGCATCATCATCCTGCTCGCCGCCTGGGTCGTTTGGCCGCAGAACCCGGGACTCCGGATCGGCAGCTTCGAGCAGCCGCTCCGCCTGGTGCGCGGGCTCGACCTGCAGGGCGGCCTACAAGTGCTGCTCGAGGCCGATCTACCGGACGAGACCGAGGTCACGTCGGAGCAGATGGCCACGGCGCGCACGATCATCGAGAAGCGGGTAAACGGACTGGGGGTCACCGAGCCCCTCGTGCAGCTGGCGGGGTCGCGGCGCATCCTGGTCGAGCTGCCCGGCATCGGCGACACCCAGCAGGCTGTCGAGACCATCCAGGAAACCGGTTTGCTGGAGTTCATCGACCTCACCCGGGAAGACGCAGCCGGGATCCTGCCGGAGGCCAAACTGGTCACCGACTTCGGCACGGCCCCGGTGGCGGCTGCCGGCGACCCCGAGCAGAAAGTCTTCCACACGATCATGACCGGCGCCCAGCTGAAGAATGCCGGCGTCAGCCAGGACCAGACCGGTGGCATCTATGTCGTCTTCGGCCTCGACGACCAGGGCAAGGAGATCTTCGGGACCTTTACCACGGAGAATGTCGGCGGACTGATCGGCATCCTGCTCGACAAGCGGCTGATCTCCGCCCCGGTCATCGACGAGCCCATCACCGGTGGAGATGTCAGCATCCGGCGCACCGGGGGCTCGTTCTCGATCGATGAAGCCAACCAGCTGGCGATCCAGCTTCGCTACGGCTCGCTCCCGGTCCCCCTGCGCATTGCCGAGAGCACCGCCGTCGGGCCGACGCTGGGGGAGGACTCCCTGCGCAAGAGCGGCATCGCCGGCCTGATCGGCCTGCTGGCGATTATGGCCTACATGGCGCTGTACTACCGGCTGCCGGGCCTGGTAGCCGACCTGGCGCTGCTGGTGTATGCCTTGATCACGGTCTCACTCTTCAAGATCATCCCGGTCACCCTGACCTTGCCAGGTGTGGCGGGCTTCATCCTGTCGCTGGGGGTAGCGGTTGACGCCAACGTGCTGATCTTCGAGAGAATGAAGGAAGAGCTGCGCGGCGGACGCACGATCGAGCAGGCCATCGAGCAGGGGTTCTCGCGCGCCTGGCCCTCCATCCGCGATTCGAACCTGTCCACCTTGATCACCTGCGCAATCCTCTTCTGGTTCGGCAGCACGTTCGGGGCGAGCCTGGTCAAGGGCTTCTCCCTTACCCTGGCGCTTGGAGTGAGCGTAAGCATGTTCACCGCCATCTTCGTCACGCGTGCCTTGCTGCACCCGATCCTCGAGCGGTCTGCGTTCACCCGGGACAAGCGCTGGTTCGCCATCTGAGAGCGGAGCTAACATGAACATCGTTGGAAAGCGATACTGGTACTTCGGCCTCTCCCTGCTCATCATCGTCCCGGGCCTGATCGCGCTGGCGCTGTGGGGCCTCCCCCTGGCGATCGACTTCACCGGCGGCAGCCTGCTGGTCGTGCAGTTTGAGCCGGGCAAGGTTCCCCAGCCAGGACAGGTGCTGGCGATTTATGAGGCGCTGGAGATCTCCGACCCGCTCGTCCAGTCTTCCGGGGAGACCGAGATCTTGGCCCGCAGCAAGACCATGGACGAGGCCACCAAATCGGCGCTGGTGGCCGAAATGGAGAACCGCTTCGGCGGCACGGTGACGGTGCAGCGTTTCGAGACGGTGGGCCCGGCCGTGGGGGCCGAGGTCGCCCAGCGGGCGGCAGGCGCCGTCGGCCTGGCGGCTCTGGGCATTCTCGGATTCATCACCTATGCCTTCCGGCGAGTGCCGCACGCCTTCCGCTATGGCGTGGCCGCCATCGTTTCCATGATGCACGACGTGCTGGTTGTCCTCGGGATTGAAGCCGTCTTGGGTCACTTCCTCGGCTGGGAAATGGACGCCCTCTTCCTGACGGCCCTGCTGACCGTGATCGGTTTCTCGGTTCACGACACCATCGTGGTCTTCGATCGGATTCGCGAGAACCAGCGCCTGCACCGCCGCCTGGATTACGAGATCCTGGTGAATCACTCGATCGTGCAGACGCTCGATCGCTCGATCAACACTCAGCTCACGGTGATGCTGGCTCTGATTGCCCTGCTGCTGTTTGGCGGGGTCACGACCCGGCACTTCGTCACCATCCTGCTGGTGGGCATTCTCAGCGGAACCTACTCCTCGATCTTCAACGCCGCCCCGCTGCTGGTGGTATGGGAAAAGCGGGAGTGGAAGACCTGGTTCCGCCGACGCCGGCCCGAACCGGCCAGCGCCTGACCCTGGGTCCCCCGCC
>JALHUE010000049.1 GCA_022866145.1 Anaerolineales bacterium
GGCGGAAGATCCTGATGGCGGGAAAGTACCTACTTGGGGTTGACTTGGGTACCAGCGGGACGAAGGCCGCACTGTACCGAGCCGACGGTTTGCTGATCGCGGAAACCGCTATGGATGTGCCGATTTACTATCCGACCCCCGGGGTCGTTGAGCAGGATAACGACGACTTCTACACCTCAGCCGCACAAACCGTCCAGCGATGCGTGCAAGGCAGCGGCATTGACCCCGATCAGATTGCTGCAATCGCTTTCGATTCGCAGATGGCAGGCATCGGGACAATCGATGAAGAGTACAAGCCTGCCACCCGGTTCGACTCTTGGCTGGACATGCGTTGCCAGCCGTATATCGAGATGGTTGACCGTGAGGCAGGTGATCTCGTCACCCGCTTGACCGGCTGCCCACCTACCTGCGACCATGGCCCGAAGATGCTGTGGTGGAAGCATGAACGACCGAATGAATACCGGCGTGTGGCCAAGTTCATCACCCCGGCTGCCTATGTCGCCGGGACGATGGCTGGCCTTAAGGCCGACCAGGCCTTTATGGACTATACCTTCATCCACTTCTCCGGCTGCGCGGATGCCCAATCCCAAACTTGGTCGGCACAACTGTGCGAGCGTCTCGGCTTAGACAAGGAGAAGCTGCCCGAGATCGTCGAACCGTGGCGGGTGATTGGCGAGGTGAAAGACAAAGCCGCGGCCGACTTCGGCCTCTCGGCGGGCACGCCCATTGCTGCTGGCGCAGGCGACACAGCCGCCAACGCCCTCGGCGCGGGCGTCGTCCAGCCAGGCATGCTGTTCGATGTGGCGGGCACGGCGGCTGTGCTGGCAGGCTGCACCAACCGCTTTGTCGCAGACGAGAAGCACCGCGCCCTCTTGTCAATGCACTCGGTCTTGCCCGGGCTGTGGAACCCGTTGGCCTATATTGCAGGCGGAGGCATCGCCTTGCGCTGGTTCCGCGATCAGTTCTACAAGGGCCAGCCTGGCCAGACTATGGTCGCGGATGTCGATCTGTACAATCAGATGACGGCTGAGGCTGCAGGAATTGCTCCCGGCGCGGACGGGTTGTTCTTCTCGCCTCACCTGGGAGGACGAATCTGTCCGGCTTCGCCGGCCATGCGCGGCGCCTGGATCGGCTTTTCGTGGGGGCATACCCGGGCGCACTTCTGCCGCGCCCTGCTGGAGAGCGTAGCCTTTGAGTACGCTTTCTACCTGAGCATCCTCATGTCTCACATAGAGGACCTCAGGCTGGTAGAAGCACGCGCGATCGGAGGCGGAGCGCGCAGCGTGGTGTGGAATCAGATCAAGGCGGATGTCCTGGGAGTGCCGTATCAGCGCCTGCGGCGCGATGAGTTCGGCACCTGGGGCAGCGCCTTGATTGCTGGGAAAGCCGCCGGGCTGTTCGATGATCTGGGTGCGGCGGCTGCCGAGGGGGCGAAAGCCGATGGCGAACCCGTTCGACCCAATCCGCTGCACCGCGCCACGTACCAACGGCTGGTGGAGGATTACCTAACCGTGCAGGAAACGCTGCAGGCGTACTTCCATTGATTCCAGGCCAGGGAGCGAAGGCTGTGAAGAATCCAGTCCGTGTGTGTGTGATTGGTGCGGGCCGCGTGGGCCGGCTCCATTCCGCCTCGATCGCCCGGTACGTGCCCAGCGGCCGGGTGGTGGCCATCGTTGATCCTGTGGCGGAGGTTCTCGAGACCACCGCCAACGAGTTTGGTATTGAGGGCCGGTTCGCAAGCCTGGAACAGGCGCTCGAGAAAGTGGACTTCGAAGGCGTGGTCGTCACTACGCCCACGCCCGTGCACAAGCCGATCACTATCTTGGCGGCCGAGCATGGAAAGCACGTGTTCCTGGAAAAGCCGATGGCGCTCAGCTTGCCGGAGTGTGACGACATGATCGCGGCCGCCCGGCGGAACGATGTGCTCCTCCAGCTGGGCTTCATGCGCCGCTTTGATCCGGAGTTTGTGGCGGCTGCCAAGCGAATCGAAGCCGGTGAAATCGGCCAGCCCATGATGATCAAGACCCTTACGCACGGCCCCGGCCTTCCGCCGCTTTGGGCCCGTGACCTGACTACCTCGAACGGTAATCTAGCGGAGGTCAATAGCCATGACTGGGACACCATTCGCTGGCTGATGGGTTCAGACTACGAGCGGGTCTATGCCGAGGTCACCAACTTCAAGGGCAGGCGGCACAACATCGATACCCCCGGCTACTACGACCATGCCATGGTGACCGTCCGCCTGGTCAGCGGCGGACTCGGGATGATTTCGAGTATCTGTCCCTGCGACTACGGCTACGACGCCCGCGTGGAAATCCATGGTGAGAAGGGCATTATGCTGATTGGCGAACTGAAAGGGCAGGCGATCGTCGTGGGCACCGACCGAGACCACGGCCTGGTGACCCCGATCTTCCGCACCTGGCCCGAGCGATTCGCCTGGGGCTATGTCCATGAGTTGGAGCACTTTGTCCAATGCATCGCGACGGGCAAGGAACCCAGGGTGGGTGCTGCGGAAGGACGATGGGCCGTCGCCGGCGTACTGGCGGCCACCCGTTCGTTCCAAGAGCATCGTCCCGTGTACCTGAAGGAGATCCTGAGCCGATGACGGGTTGCGGCTGGATCGGAGGTGATTGATTGCTGGCGGCGGTCTATCACGGCCCCAATGACTTGCGGCTTGAGCACGTTCCCGAGCCCTCGATCGGCCCCGGGGATCTCCTGATGAAGGTGGTGGCCGCAGGCATTTGCGGCACAGACCTGCGCATCATACGCGGTGATCACCGCAAGTTTCCGATTGGCACCGTCCGGATTCCCGGTCACGAGATCGTGGGCACCATCCAGGAGGTTGGTTCCGAGGTCAAGGGGTTTGTGGTCGGGCAAGTCGTCTTCATCGCGCCGAACATCGGCTGCGGCCACTGCCGCGAATGTGTCTCGGGAAGCACCAACCTGTGTGGCAGCTTTGATGCGATTGGCATCACTCTCGATGGCGGCTTCGCCGAATACTTGCGTGTGCCTGCGACTGCTGTGCTGCAGGGAAACGTCATGCCCCTGAACACGGGCGTCGATCCGGCTGCGGCTGCCATGATCGAACCATTCGCCTGCGTGCTGCGGGGACAGGACGCCATACGAATCCTTCCAGGAGAGGTGGTCCTGGTGATGGGCGCCGGACCCATCGGGGTCATGCATGTCAAGCTTGCGCGTCTGCGCGGGGCCGGGAGGATTCTGGTCAGTGAGCCTTTCCCGAGGCGGGCAGCCCAGATTTCGAGCATGGGCGCAGACCGGGTTGTCAATCCCACCGAGGAGGACCTTGCGACCATAGTGGCTGAGGAGACCCGGGGGCGGGGCGCGGAGGTCGTCATCGTGGCGGCCCCTGTTCATTCTGCACAGGAATCGGCGCTGCATCTGGCCGGAGTGGGTGGCAGGATCCTGTTCTTCGGCGGTCTACCGAAGGATCGACCCAGGATTGCATTCGACTCGAACCTGCTGCACTACAAGGAATTGGTGGTTACAGGGACGACGGCTTGCAGCACCGGCGACTGTTTGCGGGCGACCGCGATTGTCAACTCCGGACGGATTGATCTGAGCGACGTGGTCAGTCATCGTTTTTCACTGGCTGCGGCGGCCGACGCCTTCGCCACAGCCGAGAGCCGCGATTCCCTGAAGGTCATCCTTGAGCCGTGAAATGCCTGCTTTGCGCAAGGTCCCGCCACAGGTGGTGACCGTACTTGGTCCGGTGCACCCGGGAGAACTGGGCACGACCGATGCGCACAACCACCTGTGGATCGACGTTGTTCAGGGTTCCGAGGCCGGAAGCCCCGTGTTGAACAGCCCCAGGCGGATCCTTACTGAACTGCAGGACTACGGGCGGGAGGGTGGCACAAGTATGCTGGATTGTCAGCCGGGAGGTTATGGTCGCAATGCCTCCAGACTGGTGGACCTCTCCCGGGACAGCGGCGTCAGGATCGTGGCCTGCACAGGGTTCCATCGCCGCCGGTACTACTCAGCCGACCACTGGCTATGGCGGGGGACGGCCGAGCAGACGGCGCAGAACTTCATGGATGAGAGGCCACTCATTGCCTCGACGAGGCTCGTGAACGACCGGAGTCGGTTCGCGCTGGCTTCATCAAGATCGCCTTCGAGACCGCCGTCCGGGAGACCCCGCAGGAGCGTCTGCGAGGGGCGGCCACGGCCGCGGCCAGCACGGGTCTCGCCATGCTAGTCCATACCTAGAAAGGCGCGGACGTCGAGAACATCGTCAGATTCCTCATGGACCAGGGAGGCATGCCGACGCAGCTTGTTCTCTGCCACATGGAGAAGGGCCCCGGTCTTGCTCTCCACCGCGAGCTTGCCCGTTCAGGTGTCGTACTTGAGTACGACACCTGCTTCCGCCGCAAGTACGAGCCCGAGGTCGACCTGTGGCCCTTGATGGAGGGAATGGCCTCTGCCGGATTGACAGACTACCTGGTGTGTCCGTTGGGCATGGCCGAACTCGAAATGTGGAATAACTTCGGTGGCAGCCCGGGCCTACCCGCACTCCTCACCGATGTTGTCCCTCGCCTGCACGATCTGGGGCTCGGCAAGAGCCTCATCCAGGGATTGGTCGGAGGCAATATCGCTCACCGCCTTGCCGGGTCGGAAACATCCAGCCGATCCTAGGAGCTCTTATGGCTGACATTCCGTTTGTCTTCACGATTTCCTCTCCGCAGATCGCGCCTACGCGGCTTGACAGGCACATCACGCGTACGCTGGGGTCATTGCAGGGGCACTTCCAGGATCAGGATGCCTTTGCAGCGATGCTGGCAAGGGGGGACATCCCGGTCTATGAGGTCTATGAGCTCCGTCGGCCGGAGCTCGCTGGCGAGCTTCAACTGGGGATGTCGATCGTTCATCCCGGAAAGGTCGGAAGTGAGTTCTTCATGACCAAGGGCCACTTCCACGAAGTGTTGGAGGCGGGTGAGATGTACTACTGTCTGAGGGGCGAGGGCTTCATGGTTATGCAAACACCCGAGGGGGAGGCTGCCGTTGAGCCGCTCGCCCCCGGTCGGGTTCTTTACATTCCGCCTCGCTGGGCGCACCGTTCGGTATGCACCTCCCGCCAGGAGGACCTGGCCACATTCTTTGTCTACCCAGGGCACGCAGGCCACGACTACGCCACCATCGAGCAGGATGGTTTCCCCAAGCTGGTGATCGAAGGCACGCAGGGCATTGAAATCGTCGACAACCCGCGCTGGCGCAAGGGCCGGTGACTTTCATGGATCTGAGCCAGTGCCGGCTGCTCGTGACTCCAACTTCCTACGCCAAGCACGACCCTCGGCTCAAGACCGATCTGGAGAGTGTCGTTGCCGAGGTGATCTACAACCCCACAGACAGGCCTCTGCGCTCGAGCGAGGTGGCGCGTCTCCTGCCAGGAATAGATGGTTACATCGCCGGACTGGATACGATTGATCGCGTCGCACTGCAGTCGGCCGACCGTCTCAAAGTGATCGCTCGCTATGGGACGGGTGTTGACAACGTCGACCTGGAGGCGGCTCGGAAGAAAGGCATCATTGTCACCAACACTCCCGGAGCCAACGCCGTCTCGGTTGCCGAGCTGGCTTTGGCGCTCATACTCGCCCTCGCCCGGCAGATCCCCGAAGCCGCAGCTGCGACCCATGAAGGCAAGTGGCCACGCCTCGCAGGTACTTCGCTGGAGGGCAAGTCGATTGGGATCATCGGCCTGGGGGCGATTGGCAAGCAGTTGGCCCGAAGATTGGAGGGCTTTGACTGCCGGATCGTCGCCTACGACCCGAAAGGGGACACAGGATTTGCCCGTCTGCATCATGTGGAGCTGCAGGCACTGGACGATGTCCTTGGGCAGGCCGATTTCGTCAGCCTGAATCTGCCTCTCACCCCGGAGACGCGCGGGATTGTCAACTCGGAATTCCTGGCAGCCATGAAACCCGGTGCGTATCTGGTGAATACGGCCCGCGGTGAAGTGGTGGACGAGAACGCTCTCTTCGAGGCGCTGCGCAGCGGTCACCTGCGCGGCGCGGCCTTGGATGCCTTCTCGGGCGAGCCACCGGATCCGAACCACCCGTTGTTGTCTCTGCGGCAGGTCATTGCCACCCCGCACCTGGGTGCCCAGACGGACGGGGCGACCAACAACATGGGCTGGATGGCCCTGCGGGATTGTCTGGCCGTCCTGCGCGGTGACGAACCGCTGCACCGAGTGGCTTGATCGGTGCCACGCCACAGCCGGCCTTGCAGAAGAGGCGAAGGCCACCATCTCGAAAGGGCAATGCCATGACGAAAGAAGCTACGCTCGCCAGGATACAGGACATCGGGCTTGTCGCCGTCATCCGAGGGCCTTCCGCCGGGCTGACACTGCAAATGGTCGAGGCGCTCGTGGCTGGCGGCGTCAAAGGCATAGAGATCACTTACAGTACACCGGAGGCAGAGGTGGTCGTGTCTGCGCTGGCCGACAAGTACGGCGACTCGATCGTCCTGGGGATGGGCACACTTACCGATCCGGCCCAGGCAAAGGCCGCCCAAGCAGCAGGCGCCAGCTATCTGGTGAGCCCTGTTTGCGAGGCTGACCTCGTGCATGCCATGCTGGCAACCGGCCTAGCGACGATGGCCGGCGCACTCACCCCCACGGAGGTCTTCCTCGCCCACCGGCTTGGATCGGATGTGGTGAAGCTGTTCCCGGGCTCCCTGACCGGACCGGGGTATGTTAGGGCCCTCAAGGGGCCGTTTCCGAATATCCCCCTGATGCCGACGGGTGGTGTGAGTGCCTCCAATGTCGCCGAGTGGTTCGCCGCCGGCGCGATAGCGGTCGGAGCAGGCAGCGAATTGTGCCCGCCGCACCTGGCCAAGGAAGGGAAGTTCAGCGAGATCACCCGGCTCGCCTCCGAGTTCGTGAAAGCAGTGCAGCTTGCCCGGGCCGCTCCGTAGCTTCATCGCAGCAGGAGGATCCCATGCCTGAGGGCTACGAGATCACGACCAAGCCCCATCCGACCTTCTACTTCATCGGGGTAACCACCAGCAAGTCCTCCATCATGAAGGTCTTCCCTCTCTGGATGAAGGAGATCGGCCGCTCCGAGGTTGTCATCGAAGGCATGGACTGCAAGATCCATGATGGGGCCGAGGTCTACCGTCGAGCCGTGGCGCAGATCAAGCACGACCCGCTCTCGCTTGGCGCGTTGGTCACCACCCACAAGATCGACCTGTTGGACGCCGCCCGCGACATGTTTGACTACCTAGACACCTACGCCCAGATCTGCGGGGAGGTGTCGAGCATTTCCAAACGCAACGGCCGCCTGGAAGGCCACGCCAAGGACCCCATCAGCTCCGGCCTGAGCCTGGATGCAATCACCGGGAAGGACTACTTCAAGCGGACGGGTGGCGATGTCTTGAGTTTCGGCGCCGGCGGGTCAGCCATCGCCACATTGCTTCACCTGATGAACAAGCAGGACAAGGGCGATCGCCCCCGGCGCTTCATCTTCGTGAACCGCTCGCAGGGAAGACTCGACCACGCCCAAGCGATGGTTGCGGGCATAGACACCGACATTCTGGTCGAGTACATCCAGAATGCTGACCCAGTACGCAACGACGCCATTATGGGCGAGATGCCACCCCACAGTGTTGTGATCAATGCCACCGGGATGGGCAAGGACACGCCCGGTTCGCCGATCACCTGGAATGGCATCTTGCCGCTCCACGCCATTGCCTGGGAGTTCAACTATCGCGGTGAGCTGGACTTCCTGCATCAGGCAGAGGCGCAGGTCACTTCGCGCGACGTCAAGGTAGAGGATGGGTGGGTATATTTCGTCCATGGCTGGACGCAAGTCGTCGCCCAGGTTCTGCATTTCGACCTCAGTGCCAGCCTCTTCGAACGCCTGAACCGGGTCGCCGAGACGGTGCGCGCGAAGTAGCCGTCAGCGCACCCATCCAAATGGGGGCCACTTTGGAGTGGTACCAGGCCCTGGTCGTGGATCCGGCCGGTCAGGCTAGGCTTTCGCGATCATCGGCCGGGGAATTGCAGTGGAACCGTCCAAAGGGATCAGTCCCGACTACGGCCTGTCTTGCGAGGCTATTGAACCCGCCCTGGTGCTCTGATGCAGCATCGCCGGCCCCTCATCCGCTCGTAGGATCGTCCCGCAAACGAGCCTTTGTGTCGACGGGTGGGCATCAGTTCGGGGCGCTTGTCCTCAAGCCATGATTCGACGCCGGCCTTGAGGCTCGTGGCCGCTGAGAGAAGCTCCTCAAGTTCAGACTCTTTGAGTTCCCCGCCCCGGTCATACGTGCCGACGTCGCGTTTCGTTCGGCAAGCGTCCATGTACTCGGCAACGTCGGTCATCTCCTCCCCCAAAGCGAGCTGCAGTACCTGGCCAAGCCGCTTTCTGGGCGAGATACGCCGCCGAGAGCCTCGCTCCGGGCCTGGTGCCGGGCACCTGAAGGCGCGAGAAACCCTGCCACTGGTGAGTCCCACTGCGCACGGCCTCAGCCTCCCCGCGGCGCGATAATGGGCTTGTTGCGCTGCCAACTGAGTGCGGCGGCCCGATGGATGGAGGCAATGGCATGAGTAAGAACACGGTCGCATCCGTTGTGATCCTGATCGCGCTCGTCTCCGGTGCCTGCAATCCCGGAGCTCCAACGGACCAAGTCGAGACTCCCTCTCCAAGTGAGTCGGCCGTCCCGGTGCCCACGGCTGCGGCGCCGGTCACGGGTCCCGCCTTGCCGGTCTTCGCTACCTACGACGAGCCCGCCGTGAGCGTTTCGCCGGCCGTGGCGCACGAGCCGATCGCTGCCGACTTGAGCAATGTGCGTGTCCCGTTCTTGCTCTCCGATGGATTGCGCCAGCAGTTGGGGGAGAATGGCTTTGTCGTCGCTCCGGGGACCGAAAAGGAGTTCTTCACGGTCTACGAGAAGGCGCGCTACGACAACCAACCAGCCTTTGTCACCAGCGATTCGCTGCTGCATGTCTACCATTTGCTCTTCGACAAGGTCCTGCGCACGGCCGAGGTTGAGCATTTCATCCCGCTGCTGCGCGACCTGAATGCGGCGATGCTGGCGCAGACCGATCAACAGTACCAGGCGCTCAAGGGGGGACCCTGGGAGGAGGCTGCCCGGCGGACGGTGGCTTTCGTCGGCGTCGCCAGCCGGGCGCTCGAGCCTGAGGTCCAGGTTCCGGACTATGCCAGCGACCTGGTCGATAGCGAGCTGGGGCTGATCGAGAGCGCCGACGGCATTCTGCCCTCGCCGCTGTTCCCCGGGCTGGAGAACGGCGAGGATTACACCCAGTACATTCCCCGCGGGCACTACACGCTGCGCGACGATCTCAAACGCTACTTCAAGAGCATGATGTGGTACGGCCGGATGACCTTCCGCCTGAAGGCCAAAGACCCGGAGGTCGGAAAGGAAGAGACCCGATCCGCCCTGCTGCTCATCCAGGCGCTCAAGGAGGCCCGGGTCGATGGCCGGCCGGCGTTGGACGTCTGGCAGGACTTGTACAGCCCGACCGCCTTCATGGTCGGCCGTTCGGATGACCTGACCGCCTTGCAGTATCTCGACGTCTTCGAAACCGTCTACGGTCCACAGGCCGTCGTCTCCGACCTGGTCGATGAGGCCAAGCTGCAAGAATTCATCGACCTTGCCTTTCAGCTCCCCGCACCCAAGATCCTCGGCCTGGTGATCATGGATACGGATGAGGTCGACGAGACGACCAAGGGCCTGCGCTTCATGGGGCAGCGCTTCGTCCCGGATGCCTACGTCTTCCGCGAGCTGATCTACCGCAATGTCGGCACCCAACAGGACGCCCGCGGCCTGCCCAAGGGTCTCGACCTGTTCGCCGCTATGAGCTCCGAGCGCGCCTACGAACTCCTGGACGAGATGGGCGAGACCCACTATGCAAACTATCCCGAGCAGATGCAGAAGATGCGCGATTGGATGTCCAGCCTGAGCTCGCAGGAATGGACGGAGACGCTGTACAACGCCTGGATCTACACGTTCTATCCGCTGATCGAGGCGCCCGGCGAGGGCTATCCGGCGTTCATGCGGTCCTCGGCCTGGCTGGACAAGCAGCTGAACACTGCCTTGGGAAGCTGGTCGGAACTCAAACACGACACGATCCTGTACGCCAAGCAAGTCTATGCCGAGCTGGGGGGCGGGGCGCCTCCGCCGCCGCCCGAGCCGCCCAAGGGTTACGTCGAGCCGGTGCCGCAGTTCTATGCCCGCCTGGCGGCATTGACGGCCATGACGCGCCAGGGACTGGAGAGCCGTGGGCTGCTCAATGAGCAGGACCTGACCAGCCTGGACACGCTGGAGGCACTGGCCCGTTCGCTGCAAACGATGGCCGAGAAGGAGCTGCGCGGCGAGCCGCTCACCGAAGACGAGTACGCCACGATCCGATTCTACGGTGGGCAGCTCGAAAACCTGACGATGGCGGCGGCCGACTCGGACATGGAGGATCCCTACGCCCGGCGGTTCATGGAAGAGGAGCCACAGGCGGCCGTGATCGCCGACGTTGCCACCAATCCCAACCCGCCGGCGTCTGCGCTCGA
>JALHUE010000050.1 GCA_022866145.1 Anaerolineales bacterium
CTCCCGTCCCAACGCAGAGCGCAGGCTGTTGACGACCGGGGCCGGAGCGGAGAAGGTGCGCTGCGGCGCCCGCATGGCAGCGTAGGCGCCCGGGCGGGAGGTGCGATCAGCGTAGAAGTCGAGCAAGGAGAGGACGCCTTCGACCAGCTCGGCCGGCCGGTCGAACTCCAGCAGCAACGTCTGGGTCTCCCGCCTCAGGCGGGCGGGGTCAACGGCCGGCATCAGGCGCCACTCCGCTCCAGCCGCCACCGGCAATCGAACGGGGATCCCACTCCCCGATCCGTCAGGAACCGAGCTGGCACCTAGTAGCTACGGGCGAATAGCGCCCGCTCGCTCGCCGGCTCACCGCAGCGAATGCACACCCCGGCGCCCGACGGCTGATCGAGAGGGATACTGCGGGTGGTTGCCTTGGTGTCTTGCTTGATCGAGGCTTCGCAGTCCGGCCGACCGCACCACCAGGCATCCGCCCACCCGGCTTCCACCACCTGTTTGAACTCGTCGTAGGAGCGCGGCTGGTGGGTGTGGCCCAGACGGAAATCCAACGCCCGCTGAAACATGCCTATCTGAATCGCATCGAGGTGCTCGGCGACTGCCCGGTCAGCGCCCTCCAGCTGGACGGTTTGCTTCCCTGGCTTGCCAGGCAGGTCGCGGCGGGCCAACGTGACCACGCCCTGGGCGACATCCTTCGGGCCGATCTCCAGCCGCAGCGGCACGCCTCGCATCTCCCAGTCGTTGAACTTGTAGCCCGGCGTGAAACCCTCCCGCCGGTCCACCTTCAGGCGAAAACCGGTCAGCTGCTGCTCGAGCTGAGCAATGGCCTGCATCACGGCCGCCTTCTCTTCATCATTCTTGTAGATCGGCACGACCACCACCTGGTGTGGCGCCAGGCGCGGCGGCAGGATCAATCCCTTGTCATCTCCGTGCACCATGATGATGGCGCCGATGAAGCGGGTCGACAGGCCCCAGGAAGTCGTCCAGCAGTACTGCAGGGTGTTGGCCGCATCTAAGTAGCGGATCTCGAAGGCACGCGCGAAGTTCTCGCCCAGGTTGTGGGAGGTTCCGGCCTGCAGCGCCCGCGTGTCCCCCATCATGGCCTCGATGCTATAGGAGCGCAGGGCGCCGGCGAACTTTTCACTCTCGCTTTTGCGGCCGCGGACAACGGGAACGGCCGCTACGTTCTCGGCGAAGTCGGCGTAGATGTCGAGCATCTGCATCGTCTCGGCCTGGGCCTCATCCGCGGTGGCATGCGCGGTGTGCCCCTCCTGCCAGTAGAACTCCGCCGTTCGCAGAAACAGTTTGGTGCGCAGCTCCCAGCGCATGACGCTGTTCCACAGGTTGATCAGCACCGGAAGGTCGCGATAGGACTTGATCCACTTGGCATACATGTGGCCGATGATCGTCTCGGAGGTCGGGCGGATGACCAGCGGCTCCTCCAGCGTCTCTCCGCCGCCGATGGTGACCACGGCCAGTTCCGGCGAGAAACCCTCGACGTGCGCTTTCTCCTTCTCCAGGAAGCTCATCGGGATCAGCATCGGGAAGGCGGCGTTGACATGCCCGGTCGCTTTGAAGCGCTGATCGAGCGCCGCCTGGATGTTCTCCCACAGCGCCCAACCGTAGGGCATCACGACCATACACCCCCGCACCGGGGCGTAATCGGCCAGTTCGGCCCGCAGCACCAGTTGGTTGTACCACTCGGCGAAGTTCTCGGATCGTGAAGGCAAGCGGTCTTCAGGCATTCTGCAACCTCAGTCCTGATGTACGGATAAGGGCAAACCTCTCGCTCCCCCGCAGTGGGCGTCGGGCCTCGCCATCAATCGGCCGGCAGTCGCCTCGCCACGGCAGCCTCTACAGGGCGCAGCCAAGTGGCATCGAGGTCGTCGGCCCGGGCCCGCAGCACGGCGTCCGGGGAGGCCGCCAGAACGTCAATCCACTCCTCGAGGAACTGCCACATCAAGGCATGATCCCACAAGCGATCCCACTCGTCATCCATCCAGCCGGTCCCGGTTTGAGTCTGCAACCCGTGGCGATAGCGGGTGACCAGGTCAGCCGGGGCCACCGCCAGGCTGGCGAACGTCCAGCGGCTCTTCATCACCAGCGTCAGCAGATCGATCACCCCGGGCCCGACCCCGGCCATCTGCCAATCGTACACAACCTGGCGCCCGTCGGCCAGGCGCAGGATATTGCCTGGCCAGTAGTCGCCATGCATGAGCGTTGCAGGCGCCTGCAGCAGAGGCTGGACGACCAGGTCGGCCTGAGTGGTCAGCTGTGCCATCAGCCGCATCCGCCATGGCGAACCGGCCAGGGCCTCCGGCCGGCCGCTCTCGACCATGCGGCCGATGGCCTGAGCGGCCGCCGCTACGTGCACGGTGAAGTCCGCCTGCAGCGGGCGGGCCAGCCAGGTGAAGGCCTCCAGATCCTCCTCCAGCTGCCAGAAGCGGTCATGGAGCGCTACCAGATTGTCGACGGCCTGGAGGTAGTCCGCCGCCGTCCAGGCCTCCGGCGCACGGGCCTCCATCTCGGCCGTCAGGAGCAGCCAGTTCCCGGCAGACGAGGCCGCAATCAGGTCAGGCGTCTCGACGGGAAGCAGATCCGCCAGAGCGGCATACACGCCGACTTCTCTGCGCCCGACTCCCGCCAGCCCAGCCCGGGTCGTGCCACGCGGCTCCTTGAGCACAAGCCTGACGCTAGCAGGTTTGCCCGAGCGGACGAAATGGGCCTTCAATCCCTGGACCCGGCCGATCGACGGCCGACGCGCCGCCAGCGGCATTCTCTGAACCTTTTCCAGGGTCAGGCTCTTGTCGCCGTAGAAGCGCCGCAGGCCGGCGGTGAGTTCCGGGCGCGAACACGGCCAGGCCCAGGTGTCGTCATCCAGCCTACGGTCCATCGCCCTCACC
>JALHUE010000051.1 GCA_022866145.1 Anaerolineales bacterium
ATCCGGCGACCAGGTCGGCGAGGCGTAGATTGCCGGGAGATCTGTCAGCCGCTCGGATTCCCCCATGCATTCGCTGAGCTTCTCGTCGCAGTAGACATCGACCCTGTACAGGGCGCCGGCTTCGATGAGAACCAGTTTTCCTACGAATTCCGAACCGCGGGGTTCGTTGAGACTGGTGGCTTCAGTTGTTGGTTGAATGGGGTTCGGCGTAGTTGCGACTGCCCGATGCGTTGGCGTCGCAGGAAGAGGCTTCAATGTCGGATTGAGAACCGGCGAGGTGGTGCAAGCGAGTGTAGTGATTACCTGGACGAGGAATACCATCGCAAGGGCGCGTCGTGCAGCGCAGGGCCGCAATGAGAGAATCATGTAAGTCCCGCCTCCTGCCCTTCAGAACGCCAGCGGTGTCCTACCAGAACGACACCAGTATCAACATCGCGGAGAGCCCCAGAGAACCTCTCCTCACTTGCGCCCCATCCTGAGCCGGTACACCTCGCGGATATTGTACTCAGGGGATGCAGCACTCATAGACTGGTCAAACTCGTCCCACATATAGTACTCCACCTGGTTGTTGAATGGGTTGTTCAACCGCACCCAGTTGAGCACGGAGTCGGCTTGATTGGCCCATGGGCTTGATAGACCCGTAATGGCAACCCAGTGTTGTGCCACGTTGTCAGTGAAGTTTTGGGTCTCGTAGGTCCACTCCACGACCGAGGTTCCATCACCGGCTTCACTGAGGTTCCTCTGAACATCAAGAAGAGTGCCTCCTTCAAGGCAAGTTCCGCCCTGACACCCTACATTCGGCGCTGTGAGAACCATTGCAAGTGCAATGACGAAGTGGCTCTGCTCCATTGCAGCGCGGATCTGGCCTACCGCATCATTGCCTTCTACCTGAAGCCGTCGCCCTCTCCAGCCTGGAGGGAAGGTCTCGAGGATCAAGTCCTCAAGGTCTGACCCATAGGTGCCAAGCTGGGAGCATGGCTTCTGGCTGCCGGTCGCGGTCGTGCACCGACCCGGCCGCAGGCTCTGGTCAGCACCGATGATGTCAAGGAGAGTTGTCTGGCCACCAGTGATCGTCCCGGCTATCATACTCAGCACGACCTGGCCACAGAGGTTGAATCCGAAGTATCCTGTGGGGTTATCGCCCACAGTGTATTGCGCCTCGAATTGACCTTGTTCCAACTCGCCCTCAAGATCCACCTGGATTGATGGAGACCAGGATACCGGCGGTTCCTCCCTCACGCTCGATCTTCGGGCCGAGAAGCGAAGAATCTCGCACTCCTTGGCCGTGAGATGCCGAGCACATTCCACGCGCGGGACAGTGCCAGAGGGATCTGGGTACCTGAGAGGGTTGTTGTATGAGTACACCCATGCAGTGAGGGATGCCGGTTGTCTGAGGTCCCCTTCCCAGGCATCTTGGCTAAGGAAGCGGCCATTCCCTGGAGAGTAGTACCTCGCCCGCAGATTCACGTGGCCTGTCCCCTCCATCCACTCGCCCGTGAACCCGTACGCCGTTGGGACAACACCCGCAGCATTCAGTCGCGCGCCGTACGGCTCAAATGACTGGGCATACCCGACCGGGTACACGGCGCCACTCACCTGCCTCACACTGGCCAGCGCATCGCCCAGGTGGTACTGCCAAGTGCCGGCGCCCTTCTGGCCGATACGCCCGATGCCATACAGGTAGGCGTCGGCGTCATCCGAGAGCACTTGTGTCAGACCAGCGGCGATGTCCAGGGTGTAGTTCTGGGGCACGCTGTTGATCGTCTGCCGCAGCCGGTCGCCCAGGCCGTTGTAGGCGAACTCATACGTGTCGGGGCCCATTTCGACCGAGGTCAGTCGATTGGCATGGTCGTAGGCGTAGCTGCGGTCGCCACCCGAGAGCAAGTTGCCGTTGTCGTCCCAGGTGTAGGCGACGCCATCCACAGAGACCAGCCGGTTGTCCCCTCCGCTTCGCTCCGGGGATGCTCCGCGAGCGGGGTTGTAGACGTGGATGTTGGTCCCCTCGCGTCAGAGCTTATGCAGGCGGCCGTTCGTCCCGCGAGCGAAGCGAGACGGGGTACAGGGCGTCGTAGATGTAGTCGATGGTCGTGGTGGTCCGGATCACCGGCTCAGGCGCCTGCGCCGGTATTCGAGTTGGATGCCCGAAACACGCTCGAACTCGCCGGAGCCGATCAGGCCGCCCGGCCCGATCGAGCTGGGTC